>JAGOCL010000317.1 GCA_017998755.1 Spirochaetota bacterium
GTATTGAGCCCGTCGAGTATTTTCCTAGCAAACCGGAAGCGTCAGCGGTAAACGATAATTCCAACGACGGCATATATAAAGGAGTTATTACGGGTAAAAATATAACCGGTAGTTTTAAGATGGTCGCTAATAACGATATTCCCGACAGAGCGTCCTCAAACCCGATATATGTTATATTAAATTTTAACGGCGAAACGGTAACAATAGACGGAGACGTTTCGGTCGACGGTCAATTTTATAGATATACTTTTCAAAATATTAAATATAACTTAGTCATAAACTTAACTTTTAAAGGATCTATCGAGAATACAAACTTAACTGTAGCCGGTTTAGATATGAATAATTTGATAGATATAAGCGTTTATAAAGAGACTTCTGTAAAATTAGTTAAGGCGTATGAAGGAACTTTCAGCGGCTCTGGGCCTTACACGGTTGAACAAAGTTATACAATAGAGGGAGTTTGGAATACTGTTATAGAAGAATCTAAGACAAAAGGGGCTTGTTATTGGAAACCTTATATATCTGGGGAACCTATTGGGATAATCGGAGTTTTATCTGGAGACGAGAGCGGCGATAATACTTGGAATATTTTGCTTAATGACGGGCTGGGGACGGCTACGGGGAAGGTTTACGAAAGATACGCTTCAGGAACGTGGACGGTCGGCTCCGATACCGGAACGTGGTACGGCAAGAGAAAATTCTAACGGCTTTTATCTTTTTTTATTCGACAAGAGTAACGGCCAGAAAAATAGCCGCTACGGCTGAAAGAATCGAATGAAACGCTATGGCTATTATAAGCAATATTGTAAAATCCAGACATCCGGATAATATAGAATAAGTCAGCGTTGAAAAATAGAGAACTGTTTTTATTACAAAATATAAAAATACCGGTATTACTAGAAGAATAGGGTACAATAAAATCGGGAAATTTCCGAGATATTTAGACCTCAATCTCCACGACAGACTTATTGCCAGAAGGCTTAAAGTAAAAAATATAAAGTATCTTGAAATTTTATCTAAAATTGCGGTTTTTACAAAATCCATATTAATGCCGACGTTGTTTGTTCCGGCGAATTTATAGTTCTTTAATCTCAATAATTTTACGATCGGAAACGTTAAGGTTTTTTCATAGTCGTATGAAAAGTTGTATAACGTATTGATATCGACCGGAATAGTATACAAATATTTGTCTTTTAAAACCGTAGTTACGCCGTTTTCAGTCATAGTCGGGAAAAACTCTCTGTTTCTATCTGAAATGTCAAAGCAATAAAGCGTTGCCAGATAATTTGTTTTCATTTGTCCAAAATCGGCTTTTATCAACTTGGATATATTGTTTTTAGCGTCAAAATAGTTTATTTTAACGTCGTAAAGATAATATGTATAAGTAAAATCGTCGTTATAAGTTTTCACTATGTTTCCAATATAGACCGTCGAGTATGGATCGAGCAGAAAGGCGAAATTCCTTTTGCCGACGTACTTTTTTGCTTTTTCCATATCTGAATATTCGGCTGAAATCTTATTCAACTCCGATCTGGATAAATTCATTCCGTTTATAGCGTCTCTCAAATTCCTGTTAATTCCTAAAATATCCTGATAAACAAAATAAGCTTTTTGGTATTCTTTCAAACTGATATAGTTTGCGGCGATTTTTTTTAAATTATAAATATTTTTTATCTCGGATTCTTTATTTTTCATAAATTCCGCTAATTCAGCGTCCGAGAAATCTGAATTCTGGTATTTCAACGCTTTCTTTATCAAATATATCTTATTTTTTGCTTCAACGCTTTTTGCCGTATCGGTTTCTACGACGTACTGATAATAATACCATGCGGTCAAATAATCTCTTTTATTGAAAAATATTTCAGCCAATTGACCGTAGTCCGTAATCATATCGGAAATCAGTCCGTCGTCTTTGTACTCAACAGGGGCGTCGCCATTAACGAAATATTCGGTCCCGTTTAAAATCGACCATAAGCGGTTCTTTTCTTCGGTCGAAGTATTGTCTTTCAAATAAAAATAATCGTTAATTTCATTTCCATACAATTCTTTGATAAATAATTTATCAGATTCATTTTTAGCGGAGTTTAGAATAGTTTTGAGCTCATTTGCATACATTTTTTTTGGCAATACGATTTTGTTTTTAGCTTCTCTAAACTTTTCTTCAATAGCGTTATCGTTAATTATAGAAAGAAATTCGTTGTAGAATTTAGCCGCATCGACGTAATTTTTATTTTCGTAAGCTTCCTCGCCGTTACGCAAAGATACCCCGGCTCTAAGAGAACTGTTTTTGATAGCGTCAATTTTTTCAAGCGCCGAAGGAACGATAAACTCAAGAGCGATTATGTAGAAAATTGTTAAAAAAACAAGCAAATACAATCCTCTTGACGATATTTGGTAAAAAAATAGTTTATTTCCGGTTTTTGATATCAAATCTTCTCTATTTATTATTAATGAATAAGTTAACGTTAAAAATAGCAAGCCGCATAAGAAATAGTTATTAAAAAAAATTACGACCGAATTTGCTTTAAAGAAGTCGAAAAAAAATTGCGGATGAAACGTAATTTTATTAAAGGAAAAATTTGAATAAACAAAACTAAAAAGGAGAAGCGATATAAATATTACAAAAAAAGTAATAAAAGTTTTAAAATATATTTTTCTTAAGTTTTCATCTTTAGCCATTTTATTTTGATTTCTCCCAAATACCCGTTTTTACTAAAGCCCAGTTTCCAAATTGAACCAGAGCTCCGGTTATAATAAATATAAAAGAAAGAATTATCCCTTTGATAAAAACTCCCGGAACAAAATTTAATAATAGGACGTTGTAAAGATTAAAAAGAAAGTATGTATAATAAAATAAGAATAATAAAACAAAGAAATTTATCGATACCGATAATAGATGGTATAATTTGACATTAATCGAGTTAAAGATCGACAGCGCTAAAAAAGAATAGGCGAACCACAAGATTACTTTTATTAAGATATTGTCAAATATATAGAAAGAATAGGGGAAATTTTTAATACCTCTCAACGCCGATTCGACAAAGATATTGCCGGAGCTATACTCCTGAGAATAATTTCTCTCAAACTCCAGATTTTTTAAACCGGGAAGACTGACTAGAATTTTGTCTTCAAGAAATTGCGCTTTTACGTTGGTAAAATTATAAAATTCTTTATCGTACAAAACTTTTACAAGGCCAATATTTTCTTTCTGAATATCTTCAAAATACAACTTAACAACTTTGTAATATTCGATCGAGTAAAATAAATCTAATATTTTATTTATATCAAGAATCCCGATTTTTTTATTTAGAATGTATTCTCCTGAATATAAGTCTTTTATATACATTCTTGAAATAAAAACTCGTTTTTTTTCGTCTTTTATTTTATTTACGACGTTATTTTCAAAATCTTTCTCTTCGATATTTTTCTTAAGAACTTCTTTGTAATCAAAAATACTTTTTTCTGAAAAATAAAGCCGCGAGTCTTTAATGTTTCTTATCGTTATTTCATTAATTTTTTTGTTGAATAATAGCGATACGGATAAGACTACAAGCGAACCAACGACTATCGGTATAAGGAAATTTAATATTTTAAACTTATATACGTCGTTCAGTATCATATAGTTGAAAATAAACAGAGATAACAACAAGGCGATGTAGCTTGACTGTATGATTATCGGAACGATAAGCGCGTTTACTATACCCGTAGCGTCTATAGCGCCTCCGGGTATTTTTGTAAGATTAATTATATTTATCAAAAAATTAAAAGAAAATACGACTAAAAACAGTAAGAGCAGAAGAATGCAGTATTTTATAGTATTAACAAAAAGTCGTTTCATTATTTATTCCGGAATATTAAATATCATTACATTATCGATTATAAGGAATATAAAGATAAATTCCAATAGAAATATTTTAATTAATTTAAAATATAAAAATTTTA
>JAGOCL010000318.1 GCA_017998755.1 Spirochaetota bacterium
TTCCATTTGATCTGAAAAATGAAGATTTTCAAGAAATAACTGAGAAAATATTATTGCATAGCGAATCGACGAAGCAACATATAAGAATAACAGAACATAATATCGATAGGATTTTTTCACAGTTTGACAAAAATGTTTTAACCGCTCAAAATCTTACCCCTGAAGAAAGAGTTTCAATTTTTATTGGCAGTATAATCGACCAAAATTCTTTTTACTTACATCCAAAAAAAAAGAATACGCTTATAACTCCTCAAAAATCTGACGGCGTTAAAGTAAATTCTGAAAAATATAATTCTTTTTTTTCATATTTTAAGGGCGATAACTATACGATAGACGAACGGAGAAAATTTACCGAAATTCAAGATAGATTAATTGACGAATTGTCTCGAAGAAAAAGCGGCGAGTATTTTACGCCTACTATATGGGCGGATGAAGCCCATAAGATGATTTCAGAATCATTCGGAGAAGATTGGAAAGAAAAGTATATTGTCTGGGACTGCGCCTGCGGTACAAAGAATCTCACGAGAGATTATTCTTTTAATAAATTATATCTATCGACATTATTTCAATCCGATCTAGATGTTTCAAAAAAGTACAATAAAGAACATTTGGCCAGGACTTTTCAATACGATTTTTTAAACGACGACGTTGATTTTTTAGATTATAAAGACGAACTTTTTGAAAATAAACTGAAATTGCCTAAAGAGTTGATAGAGGACTTAAAAGCGGATAAACCGATAATTTTTTTTATGAATCCTCCTTATGGAACGGCTAATGCCGACGGCGCAAAAGGCGACGGGGCTCTTAAAAAGGGTATGGCGCAAACTCTTACCAATAAAAAAATGGTTAAGGAGAGTCTTGGAAATTCAGCCCAACAGCTATTCGCGCAATTTTTATATAATATAATACTTCTTAAAAATTATTTTAAACTTACAAATTTAAATATATGTCTCTTTGCAAATCCTATATTTTTATCAGGCGGTAGTTTCTCTGAGTTTAGAAAGTTTTTTTTAGATAATCTAAAATTTGAAAAGGCAATGTTATTTTGCGCAAAACATTTTGCAGATGTGAGCGACGATTGGGGAATATCTTTTTCATTGTGGAAATCCGGTTTAACAACTGATAAAGAAAACTTTGAACATATAGTTAAAGATTATGACAATTTTGATATAGTCGAGATAGATAAAAAAATCATATACAATACCGATTTTTCTGAATCTTGTTCTGATTGGGCGAAAGGCGATTTTTATTATAAATATAGAAAAAAAATAATAGATTATCCTCAAATATCGAGCCCAATTAATATTCAACCTAAAGGAAGAGGCGGATTTATTGATAATTGCATAGGATTTAATAATAATCTAGCTAATAATATTTATCAGAGCGAAGGCGGGGTTGGAATATTCTCAAGCGCTTATTCTGGAGGTAATGGTTATCCCATAATGCCGGAATATTTTGACAATATAATATCTAACTTTGTAGCGAGGCGGTTAGGTTTTTCGCTTGAAACCTGGATTAATCAGAAAGACGAGTTTTTGAAACCGAATACCGAACATCCCGAATATCAAAATTATTTAAACGACGCTCTTATTTTTACAGTTTTTAATCCAAAAGCAAAAGTCAGTTCTTTAAGAAATGTTGATTATAAAAATAAGAAATGGAATATCATTAATGAGTTTTTTTTCATGTCAATTTCAGATATAAAAAAATTGGCTGACGACGATGATAATGACGAAGTTTACAACGATATTATCGCATTTCCAAACGAAAGATTTCTGTTTAATAAGATAAAAACGGCTACATTTTCAAAGGAAGCTCAAGATGTTTATAATTTCTCTGTGGAATTGGTAAAAAAAAGTTTTAAATATCGTAAGTTATTAAACGACGAATATCCTGAGTATCATTTTAATAGTTGGGACGCCGGCTGGTATCAAGTAAAATATTTAGTTGATAAATATTTAAACGACGATTTTAAAAAATTTGATAGGTTATATAAGATTTTGTTTGAAAAATGGAAACCTTACGTTTATACATTAGGATTCTTAAAGAAATAAAACAAGCCAATTCCGTATCTTAAATAATATGTAAAAATTCAAAAAAGAATTTTAAATTTAAAAATATTTGTATTATATTTGTTATAGTTAACGACCGTTCGGTAAATGTTAATGAATGGTCGTTAATTTTATTTTTTAGTCGACAAGGGTTGGTTATGGATAAACGCGAAAACAGAAAAGTTGAGATAATTGTTACCGCTTTTAAGGAGTGGGGCGAGAATCATTTTGTAAACACCAGTCTGACGGCGATCGCGCAAAAGTTGAAAATCTCAAAACCGGCTCTTTTCAGGTATTTCAAGTCCAAAGAGGACTTGCTTGCTAATATGAGAAGCTATTTTCTTGAAGAGTTTTATCCGGTTTTGGACGATATAATGGAAAATATCGCGAAATTAAGTTTTAAAGAATCAGTCGAGTATTATTCGTATAAGATATTTACATTTTTTATGAATAATTTAAGTTATTTCAAATATTTTTCCAGCCCCGTTACAAGTTCGTCGTTTGCCTCGGACGAGAAAATTCTCGGTTATCAGAAACGATTTACAGACGCGATGATAAATAAGCTCGACGGTTCTACCAATATAGATCGAGACGATATGAAAATGTTTTTGGGATACGTTTTTTCTACGGGTCTTTATATTATTTTTTCGCAATATCATTGCTCTCTATCCGGCAATTCAAAAACGCGACAAAATCTGGAAACGGAGAAAACTATATCAAAAATTAACGAGATATTATTATACGGATTTTACAACGATCGGCGGGAGACGCGGTTAAATTTTGAGAATATAGAGAGAGACGCTATTATATCTGAAAATGAGATTCCGCAGAGGGATAAAATATTTACCACAATAACGGACGTCGTCGCCGAAGTAGGATTACTTGACGCGTCAATGGATAAGATCGCTCATCGCGCCGGCATGACGAAGAGCAGTCTCTATTTTCATTTCAAAAACCGCGAGGATATGTTTGAAAATCTTCTTGAAAACGAACTTGGTATAATGCAAAATATTTTGATTAATCGGATGAATAAATACGACTCTTTTGAGGAAAAATTGTATTCATTTATGGCGACGTTTCATTCTTATCTAACAATGGATTTAAGAATACTGCGTTATTTCAATTGGATACAGTTTCAGAGGTTGAAATATAAAATTATCAAAAAATCGTACAAAAAAATTGAAGATATAATTAATAATATAAATAACTTTCTTATCAAGGCAATTAATGATAATACTATAAAAACGTACGATCTTGAAGGAAAAGATATAGCTTCGTTAATAAATATCCAAATAATTAGGGATATTGTTATGAAATTAGCGCTAAACGGGATTATTCGGCCTGATGAAAAAAAAGATATGAGATTAATATATAGATTATTTTTAAACGGATATTACAAAGGGGATCGTTATGAATAAATTTATTTTAACTATTGGGTTTTTGTTTTTGATATTTCTTTTTACGACGAACGCAGACGCTCTTGAAACGAGCGATTTATCCGGCGATAAAGCGCTAAAATTAACGGTCGACGAAGCGGTCGATCTCGCTTTGAAGAATAACCTCGGGCTTGAGAGCGAGCGCTTGAAACTCGAGCAGAAGAAATGGGCGATGTATACGAGTTGGAATCCGCTTATCCCCTCGACTAAGCTCTCTTTTTCGCTGGCGAGGTTGAATGAAAGGAAATCTATATCGGCGACGGTTCCGTTCGATGATCCTTTTGATAACGAAAACTTCTCTTACAGTATTCCCGACGTCGGGACGGTTTACGACAGCGTCCTAAAGACTGATGCGATAGATATGCCGGAGTGGGGGGCGAGTTTATCTTTCGATACGACCTTCGTTCTCAACGCTTACATAGTTTTTTCTATATAC
>JAGOCL010000319.1 GCA_017998755.1 Spirochaetota bacterium
ATTATTAATATTCTTGTTATTATATTAGTGTATAGGAATATATTTATGGCAAATGAATTTCTAAAAGAACGAATAAACGATAGATACTCAAAATATACCGAAGCCGACTCTATGGGTTGCGCAAATTTAGCGCCTTTTTTTGATATTCAAATCGGCGACGTAGTTTTGGACTTAGGGTGCGGATCGGGAAATCAGGCGTTACGGCTAGCGGAAGTAGTCGGCGCGAACGGATTCGTCTACGGTCTTGATATCTCGCAAGCGATGATAGAGAAAGCCCAGTCCAAAGCCGCTAAAGAAAACGTTAAATTTACAACTGGGCGGATCGAGAATCTGCCTTTCGAAGATATGTCTATGAACGTAGTTATCAGCAACTGCGTTATCAATCATTCGACTGATAAAAAAGCCGTTTTTTCAGAAATTTACAGAGTTTTGAAAAACGGAGGATATTTTTTGATCGGCGACGTCATGGCGGTAGAGAGACTCCCCGAAAAAATCTCTAACGATCCCGAAAAAATCGCCGAATGTTGGGGCGGCGCTATACCTAAAGACGAATATTTGGACGTTATAAAAAAACTAGGATTTATAAATATAACCGAATTATCCGGAAGAAAATACTATAAAAATAACTTTCTTTTAGAAAGCATTATAATAAAAGGAGAAAAGCCATGAAATCTATTACAAACGTTAACGTAACAAAAAACCATTCCTGCTGCGCTACCGCAAACTCGACGGTAGCTCAATGCTGTAGTAAAAACACTAAAATTGTCGCAGGATGCCACGATTAATTGAATTCTTGAAGATATTCAAAAGAATTCATTAAATTTAACCGGATAGTTTAACTGGTAAACTATCCGGTATTCTAAACGAGGTAAAAAATAATGATACCGTCGAGATACAATTTAATTACTGAAATTGACGAAAATAATTACGCTATATTCAATCCTCTATCCGGAGCTTTCGACATAGCGGATAAAGAGACTAAAACTTTATTTCTTGAAGGCAAACCGCAAAATATAAAAGAAAAACTAAACTGGATCGAACGAGGATACTTCTTTAATTCTAAAAACGATGAAGAAATCTATATTAAATCGAGATACGCCGAATTTATGACGGAATCCTCCAAAAATCCCGTTCAATTCTTATTTGTTCAGACTTATTCGTGCAATTTCAACTGTTCTTATTGCTACCAAAAAGGAATTAACGAATCGCATTCCGGTTCGGGCGATTTCGCGTCGGAAGAGATCGTTAGGTCGTTTGTCGATTTTGTCAAAAAATATCGAAATAAAAACAATAAAGAGGTTTTTGTATCTCTTTTCGGAGGAGAGCCGCTTTTATCCGGCGAAATCGCAAAAAAAAGAGTATCTTTATTGATAGATTTATTATCCAAAGAGAATATCGGCGTCTCGGTCGTTACCAACGGCTACAACCTTGCCGAATACGTCGATATTCTCAAAAAAGCCAATATAAAAGAAATACACGTAACGCTCGACGGCGACGAAGAGATTCACAACCAACGAAGATTCGTTAAAGACGGCGCCGGAACCTTCGCCAAAATAATAGAAGGATTAAAAAAAGCCGTAGAAAATAATATGCCCGTCAATATTCGTCTGATAATAGATAGAATAACGCTACCTACTCTACCCTCGCTTACAGAGAAACTTGATAAACTTGGATTTCTGGATCTCCCGAAAACCATGTTCAAAACGTCTCTCGGCAGAAATTACGAACTTATAAACCGTTATATGAAGAAAGAAGACCTTCTTAGTTTAGACGGAATGTACGTCGAATACGTTAAACTTATGAATGAATTCCCAATCTTAAAGAAACTTCATATCCCCTCTTTTTTCGGAATTACCCGACTTATAGAAGACGGCGAGATGTATATACCGAATTTCGACGCATGTCCGGCGACCAAATCCGAATACGTCCTCGACGGAACGGGAAAAATCTACGGATGCACGGCAAGTTGCGGAAGAAACGGCTATGAAATCGGAACATTTTACCCGGAAATCAAAATTCACGAAGATAAAACGGCCGATTGGCAAAAAAGAAGTATACTGACAATCAAAGAGTGCGCCGATTGCCCCGTCGGAGTAGTTTGCGGCGGCGGTTGCGGCGTTATATCTTACGAGAAAACCGGTAAAATCTTATCCCCAAATTGCAAACCGGTCAAAGAGATAATGGATTTGGGGATTTTATATTATAAAGATAAATTAATTTAAAAAAGGAGAGCGTATGACTCAAGAAATTAATGCAAATAATTACGAAGAATTGGTTTTGAAACAGAAAGGTTTAGTAATAGTAGACTTTTATTCTACGGAATGTCCTCCGTGCGAAGCTCTTCATCCGAAGTTTGAGTTTTTTGCGGAATTATACGGGGCTGAGATAAAATTTTACAGAATATTCAGACAGGGAAATAAAGAGTTGGCGCTCAAACTCGGCGTTAAAAGCAGTCCTACGCTTTTATTTTACAAAGACGGCGTAGAAGTAGCTCCGAGACTAAGCGGCGCGATTAAAAAAAGCGTTATTAAACAGACGCTATTATCGTATTACAATCTCCCCGATAAAACGTCGGGAATAGAAAGAAAGAATTATGATTACGAACTTGTAATAATCGGAGGAGGTCCGGCCGGATTAACCGCCGCGCTATACGCCGGAAGAGCTAAACTCAAAACGCTTATTATCGATCAAGCGCTTCCAGGCGGACAGGTAAACCTGACGCACATGGTCGCAAATTACCCCGGCACGGGAACCGAGATAAACGGATACGCGCTGATGGAGAAAATGTCAAATCAGGTTAAATCGAATGACGTCGATATTTTGGCGGCAAGCGAGATTTTGGAAATAGACCTAAAAAATAAAAGAATTATTGTCGACGACGACAAAATTGTAAATTCCAAAGCGATAATTCTTGCTACCGGCGCTAAACCGAGGGAATTAGGGCTAAAGGGAGAAAAAGAGTTTTTCGGCAAAGGGATATCGTATTGCGCAACCTGCGACGGAAAATTTTACGAAGGGAAAAATATCTACGTCATAGGAGGGGGAAATAGCGCAGTCGAGGAGTCGATATTCCTAACTCAATTTGTTAATAAAATAACTATTATTCATCAATTCGACGTTTTTCAGGCCAATAAGACAGCATCAGACGAATTACTAAAGAATCCAAAGGTAAACGTTTTATGGAGTTGCGAACCGAGAGCGTTCTTAGGCGACGATAAATTTGAAAAACTCGAAATAGAAGATCTAAAAACCGGAGAGCGAAAAATACTTTCAGACGGCGACGGAATCTTCGTTTTCGTCGGATACGTTCCTCAAACCGAACTATTTAAAGATCAAATCAAACTTGATAAATGGGGATACGTCGAAACGGATGAAACGCTAAAAACAAATATTGAAGGCGTTTTTGTAGCCGGCGACGTAAGAAGCAAACAATACCGCCAAATTACGACGGCGGTTGCAGACGGTACTATCGCGGCGCTAAACGCTCAAAAATTTATCAGAGGTATATAAAAGTTTTTGCATAAAAAAAAGCGGCGGGAGCTAACGCTCCGCCGCTTTTTTTACAAATTAACTAATCGGAAGTCATGTTTCCGCCAAGATAAGGTTGTTGATCGTTGTTAGAATTATGCTGGCTTTTTCTCCAGCCCGTTCCCGCCGTATCGACATCCTGAAACCATGAAGAATTGAAAGTAGCGTTAGGTATCATTACATAGGGCGAATTCACAACAAACGGTCCGTTGTATGTTTTGACGTTCAATAAATTACCGGATTTTAGCGTTCTTAACCCGCTTACTTCAAGTATATTGCCGTCTACCGCAAAACCTACGCCGGTTACGCCTGTTCCAATATTTGAAGCCGAACCGACTATAAGATCTTTAATCGTCGCTTTACCTTTTACGTCCCCGACG
>JAGOCL010000320.1 GCA_017998755.1 Spirochaetota bacterium
TTTTTTTCAAAAATTAAAATCAGAAAAATTGCGTGTTCAATATCGTATTTTTATTATTTTTTTGAGCTAATACAAAATAAGTTAAGTATCAAAATATTTTACAGGAAAATATTAAAATCGCTAAGATCTGATTTTAATTATAATGATAAAAAAATATCCGAAGTAAAAATCAAAAGAAAATATTTCATATATAACGGGTTAATTATGGTTATTGGTATTGCGTTGTTAGTTTTCAAAATATTTGTCTATATAAGCAGTAGTTAAATCTTTTATATCCATAGTAATATTTTTGGAAAGAATTAAAGGTAATAAAGGCGTTATATCTTTCTTAATGAAATCTATAATTTCATTTCTAAAATATGGTTTTTCTATACAAGGGAATTTAAAAGATAATGTTTTTAATTTAGCGTTATTCAGCGATAATAATTTATCTTTCGAAATAAAAGGAAATCTTACAAAGGGCGAATTAGAAATAGTAAAAATATTATTAGGAATATTATATTCTGAGAAAGATTGTAAATAAGAATTCGTTTTCCATTCGTTACTATTAATCGATGGCGCGTTTTTATATAATATTTTTGAGTAAAGAAACTCGGGAGATTGTATAAAATCTTGCGTAGAAATAAAAATATCGTTTAAGTATGAATCTTTTGAATACAAATAATTTTCAAAAATAGCATAATCTATACCTACGGTAACGATATTAAATTCTTTAAAATATTCGCTAAAAAAATCAACTGTCGCCATACCGATATTACGGGATTTTGAAGACAAATTATATGTAATCCAGCCTGATTTACTAAAAATATGTTTAAAAGGATGATCTGAAAACAATAGCGTATGAGAAAAAGGCGGTTCTAGATAAACAGGCGAGGTAAAACAAGTAAATACTCTGGTTTTTGACTTTCTAAGAAAATGCATATTTGTTAAATTTTGACAATCGAAGGAGAAAATTGAGTCGGGAATAATACCATTTTTAATTAAAATCTGCGCTGAAGTATCTGTCGCCGCTATATAGAATATATTTCTGTTATCTTTTATGAAAATAATATTTTGTTGTAAAGAGTATCCCGCTCCAGTTATTAAAATTATTTTATTAGAAACAGACAAGTCTTCGAAATTGAAATAATTACCGTAGTATTTTACGACGTTTTTCATGATAGCGCAGTGCCACAAATAACCGAATTTTTGAATTGTGTTTTTTTCTACCAAATAATTTTTAAAAATATCTGTTATTTGCCGCTTTATTTGAACTATCTCTTTAGTAAAATTATTATTGAAATATGATGCTGAAATAACGTTTATATATGATTTGTATTCAAATTGGATAATATCGGATATTTCAGAAACGTCTATAAGATGAAGATTGTCTGTGAGATATAACGATAAATCAACGTTAGATAGAATATTTTTAATTAATGAATAATTAAAAACTATCGAATACAATTTTCTTTCTTTTGAAATATTAACTAAGTGATAACCTGCGCCAAAACCTATATCAAGGGTTAAATACGAATCTGAAGATTTATCATTTTTAAATATTTCTGACTCTTTTAAAGGATAATAAGTTGAATGTATGGATATTTTGTTAAAAACCGGAATTTTTGAGCCGTCTTTAGATTGTTTATATTCTATATCGATATCTTCTGAATTTTGAATGAGATTTAATAACTTTTTTGAAATATATTTGACGTTACTTTCTAAAATCAATTGTAGCGCTCTTAAATTTTTTTAAAAATAATTTATGCAAACTTGACTCATCGGAATAATACAAATAATCTTTTAACATATTTTTACTATTATATAAAACATTATTCAGTTTAAATAATAAATTATTATCGATAACTTTTTCTCTTATTTCTAAAAGATCGTTTATATTAGATTTATTTTCATAAGTATCAAAAAAATCTTTCCCAATTTTTTTAAATTTATCAGATAATGGGTTGTAACATGTATTTGGAGCAAGTATTTCAAGATCGTAATGTCTATTAATAAAGTGATCATAGTAGATTTTCAAAGAAATATCGGAATAAAAAGTATTATTGCCTACAGAGTAAGTAATATTATCTTTTCTAGCTGAAATACGTTTAAGATGAAAATCTATAGATTTAAAATAATCAGATTGCGTAAAATATTCTCTTTCGAAATAGCCTTCGTTGATATGGCTTCTGTTTTTATAATATGAGAAATCAAGACCGACGATTATCGAAGTATCGAAGCCTATTTGAGGAAGAATATTTAGAAGGTTGAATATAACGCTTCCTTCGGGCGGAGAGTATGCAGAATTTATACCTTCAAAAAATATTTCATCCAAAAAACTTTTATAATTAAAAAATAAAAAATTATAATTTTTTAAAAAAGTTATTGTCGGTTGAATAGATAAAGGAACAATAATTAAGATGTTTTTTTTGAATTTTGATAAGTGGTAGTAAGAAGGATATCCCGGATCCGTAACTATAGCTAAATCCGGCGTAATATTTAGAGCCTCCAAAAAAGGAAGAGCCGAAGGTAGCGCGATTAAATATGCTTTATTAATTGCCGACTGGATAAATTCGATATTATCAATCAAACTATAACCCGACGCAATTATTAACGCCGGATTAGCCTTTTTCTTTGAATTACATAAAATATTGAGTTTACTATTAGCGTGAATATTTCTTAGAAAATTTCTTGTTTCAACAAATCCGAAATATTTCTCGGTTTTATTTGAAAGCGTAATTTTGTTTAATATATTTTTTATTTGGGTTAAGTATTCAAGATAAATTTGCGCGTCTGTCTCTATAAAAGGACGCCAAATAAAAAGATCTATTTGAACCGGATTAATATTGTTCTCTACGATACAAGTTTCAAGCTCTTCTATAGATCTAAGCCGTAAAATTGCATAAGAGTCTGTAAGTTTGTCAAATATTATCGGTTCAAAAGATAGAATATTTTGATAACCTTTTTGTAATAACGCCTTATTAACATAGTCGGCGCCGCAAAACGTAAGAGCATATTTACCAAATTTACGCTCTGAATTTTCAATAAAGGAAACGGCTTCTTGATAGGGATCGTAATTTGAATATAAGTATTTACCGCCGAATTTATACGTTATAAAACCTTTTCGACCGATTACTTTAAGGTAGTTAGTCATTAATCAAGTTTAACAAAAGCGTTAAAGCGTCTTCGGCGTCGTTAGGATAAGAAGCAATCGTATATGATATTTCGACGTCCATTGAGCCTACAGCTTCGTTGAATATATTTTTTATTCCTTCAACTAAGCTTTGCGCTTTCTCGATAGCGTCTTCCTTAGTAATGTTTGGTAATATCGAAATTACGTCTAAATTGTCGAAAATATTGACGTATCCGTCTGAATCTATAGCGTTCATTGCTACATATTGTACGTCGTTACGAAAAGATGATAAATCAAAACTTGAATGCGCGATCTTAAGTTCGCTTATATTTTCGAAAGATAATTTAAAAATAGAAATAGTATTTACTAAATCTTTTGAAATTTTCTCTTCTAAAAAATATAAAAGCTTTTGGTACTTTGGATCAATTAATGAATCAATATCGTCAACTTCGACGTCGTTTTCTTCTTCTAAAATTTGATAATCGTCGGGCAGAGTCGTTTCTATATCGGGATTGAAATCTTCTAACAAAGCTTTAGAATCCAAATCTGAAATTATATCGGTAGCTTCGGTTGTAAAATCTTTTAACGATCCGTCTCCGTTTAATAAAATATTTTCTTCATTTTCGAGCTTTTCGTTTTCAAAAATATTATCGCCGTCAATTATTGAAAACTCATTATTATCTTTTATCCCTGCGCCCTCGTTAGGTTGAGTTAAATTTTCGTTATTTTCCGTATGATCTGCAAACTGTAAAGTTTCGTCAATTTCTACGTTATTATCGTT
>JAGOCL010000321.1 GCA_017998755.1 Spirochaetota bacterium
GTCATATACGAAGCCAAAGACAAAACAGAAACGGCGGAACATACTATATCTTTACCTTTTTTATCAAAACCGCCGTGGCCTTTGACCGAATATTGTCTTACAATATCCTTATCGTCTATTTCAACTGTAACGCTGATCACGTTAAGCCGATATAGACTCGATTTTTATCATTGTATAAGGTTGTTTATGACCTTTTGTTCTGATATAGTTTCTTGTATTCTTAAATTTAAAAACTATAACTTTCTTGTCTCTGGTATTTTCTACTACTACAGCTTTTACCATCGCTTTTGCGACGTAAGGAGTCCCGATTTTAACGTCGTTCTCGTTATTTAACAGTAATACGTTTGAGAATTCGAGTTTATCATTCTCTTTTTTATCTATCATAAGATCGATAGCAATAACGTCCCCTTCCGATACCGTATATTGATTGCCTCTATCTTCGAATATTGCTTTCATTTTTATAGCTCCTGCATTAATTCTTTAAAAAATCGATTAAGTTTTATATCATATCTGGTAAATATTGTCAAGAACTATGAATGTTAGTTAAATATATTTTTTCTATTTCATCCAAAGTTTTTGCAGAAACAGACCTTTTATCCGAATATTCAACCTTAAAAAGATTTTCGTTCCATCGATTTAGCAATACGACCTCGGCGCAGTCTCCGCCGATCGCTTTTTTTTCGCCGACAGTTTCGTTTGCGATAATAAAGTCGACTTTCTTATTTATCAGTTTATGATATGCGTTTTCTAAAAGATTTTCCGATTCGGCGCTGAAAGCGATATAAATTTTATTACTAGATTTGTTTAAGCCGCCGATAACGTCGTCGGTTCTGAATAATTTTAGATTGAGTTCTTCATTTGTCTTTTTTATCTTCATTTCGCTATATTCAGGTTTATAATCGGCAACGGCGGCGCACATAAAGATAATATCGCAGAAGGTTTCCATTTTAAGCAGATTTTCTTTTAATTCCTTTGCGCTTCTAATGCAAGTAACCTGTATATCCGGAAATTTCAACATGAATTTATTTAGCGCGAGCTCGTCTACGTTACCGGCGATAATGGAGACCTCCGTTCCTCTCAGCGCGAATTCTTCGGCAAAGGCCAGACCCATTTTACCGCTCGATCTGTTGCAGATATATCGGACGGGATCGATATCTTCGATAGTGCCGCCAAGCGTAATAGCGACTTTTTTTCCGGAAAACAAAACAGATTTTTTATATAATATTTTTTCTATTTTACCGACGACGGTATCAATTTCGGGAAATCTTCCTATCCCCGATGTTCCGCAAGCAAGCTCTCCGGTCGCGGGTTCTATAGTATGAAAGCCAAATTCGACGATTTTACTTAAATTATCCTGAAATATCTTATTTTGATACATATTGGTATTCATAGCCGGAACAATCAGAATGGGAGATTTGACGGAGAGTAGAAGAGACGATATCATGTCGTCGGCGATCCCGCAAGCCGCTTTGGCTATAATATTCGCCGTTGCCGGAGCTACGACTACAATATCGGCCAGATCGCTTAACTTGATGTGAGGTATAAAATCGCTTTCGTCAAACATCTCGACCGTAACTTTGTTACCGGTTATACTTTTAAAGGTCAAAGGAGATACAAATTTTACTGCGTTTTTCGACATAACGGTTATTACGTTTGCCCCTAATTTCTTTAGTTTGGAAGCTAAATAAACGGATTTATACGCCGATATTCCGCCTGTAACGCATAGAACTATATTTTTACCTTTAATCATAATTTATCTCCTCGTTATAATACTTCTAAACTTACCGGCGTAACTTTTAACGGCGCCATTTTACTTAGCGCGTCGAGGTTGGAACTGTCGGTCAATTTATTGGCGATCGCCTCTTTGTAGTGAAAAGATATAAATAAAGTTCCCTGTTTTACTTCGAGCGATATTAGGACGCGCGCTTTTATCTCGCCGTTGGCCGAAGATATTTTCACCCAATCGTCGTTTTTAAGTTTTAATTTTATCGAGTCTTTCGGATTCATATAGACTTGAGTATACGGCTTAAGGGATTCTATACCGGAAGATTTTCTAGTCATCGTCCCCGTATGATAATGCTCGTAGAGTCTGCCTATGATTAACAAATACGGATATTCGGCTGTAATTTTGTACGGAATATTCGGTTTCTGATACGATAAAACCGCTTTGCCGCGAGCGAATTCGTTTTGATGAAGGCGTTTTACCGATTGGCCGTATTCGTCTCCGGGCCAGAAATACTGTTTTGATTCGATTAAAGTCGGATCTATGTGAGAATAAATTCCGGCGGCTTTTCTTATTTCATTAAATATATCTATCCAGTCCTTGTACCCCCAATCGATTCCGAAAAGCTCGGCGATCTTATTGATAATCCCCCAGTCGTCTACTAAACCTTTGGATATCGGCTCTATAACTTTGTTCACTTTTTGGATCCTTCTTTCGGTATTTGTAAAAGTCCCTTCTACTTCGGCGAAAGAGGTTGCGGGAATCACGATATCCGCTAAAGCCGCCGTTTCGGTAAGAAAAATATCCTGAACGACTAAAAAATCGACTTTTTCTAAAGCGGATAGAGTTTTATTGGAGTTAGGATCGGATATTACCGGATTTTCTCCCATTATATAGAGAAAATTAATTTCTCCGTCTAATATCGCATTCATTATTTCTATTAAAGTTTTACCTTTTTTTTCAGGTAGCGACGTTTGCCATAGATCTTCAAAAAATTTTCTGTCCGCCGGATTCTCGATATTTTTATATCCCGGCAACACTCCCGGAAGCGCGCCCATATCGCAAGCGCCTTGGACGTTATTTTGACCTCTGAGAGGATTGACCCCCATCGGACCTGAACCTATTTTACCGCACATTATCGCAAGATTCGTCAAGCTTATAACGTTGGATGTGCCGAAAGAGTGTTGAGTAATCCCCATCGCGTAGAATATACTCGACGCTCCGCTAATAGCGTATAAACGCGCCGCAAGGCGTATATCGTTTTCGTCAAGTCCGGAGTCGGCGGTAAGTTTCTCTAGATCGGCTTCTTCAAGCGATTTGAAAAACTCTTCGCGATCTTCAGTTCTATTCTCAAGCATATCAAAATCGTACATACGCTCTTCGTAAATAATTTTACACATGGCGTTTATAAGCGATACGTCGCTACCGGGGTTTAATTGTAAATGGAGAGTGGCGTATTTGGAAAGCGGGCTTTTTCGGGGATCAATAAGTATAAGTATCGCTCCCTGTTTTACTCTACTGATTATTTTCCACGACAATACGGGATGCGACGAAGTCATGTTGCTTCCTATGATAAGAAAACAGTCCACATGCTCGATATCTTCGATCGGATTAGTCATAGCCGCAGAGCCGAGGGTTTGGGTTAGCGCCGAAACCGTCGGAGAATGACAGATTCTAGCGCAGTGATCTATATTGTCGGATTTGATAATAGTTCTAAAAAACTTTTGAAATACATAATTATCTTCGTTTGTACATCGAGCCGACGATAAACCGGCAAAACCGCCGCTATTTCGTTGCGTTTCTTCAATTTTATGCTTTACCGCTAAAATAGCGTCGATAAATTCAACTTCTTTAAAATTTCCGTTTTCGTCTCTTATAAGAGGTTTTGTTAAACGTTCTTTTGAATTAACAAAATCAAGACCGAACTTGCCTTTAATGCAAAGCCGTCCGCCGGAGACGTTTGATTTTAAATCTCCCCGGACTTTAACAATTTTATTTGATTTTTGGTAAACGACTATACCGCAACCGACTGCGCAATAAGGACATATAGTTCGGATTTTTTTTATTTCCGGAACTCTGCCGCGGCCGACTGCGCTTTTTTCTGACAAAGCTCCAACCGGACACGAAGTAATGCAATTTCCGCAATATATGCACTCTTTGTT
>JAGOCL010000322.1 GCA_017998755.1 Spirochaetota bacterium
TTTTAAAACGCTTTCTACGTCCGGATATTTCTCGACTTCGATTATTATTGCGGCGCTATTGTTGTACGCCACCGATACTCCGTAACAATCTTCAATATTAATCTTATTAGAGGACAATATAGTCAGAAGGTTGTGTAAGCTTCCCGATTTGTCGTCTATCCTGACCGCTATAATATTCCTTTTAGTTACCGTAAAATGATGTTCTTTAAGTTTATTGTAAGCTTTATCCGGATCGTCGACGATGATTTTAACAATTCCAAATTCTCCCGCGCTAGCAAGGCATATACCGCGCACGTTCAGTTTTTCATCGGACAATATTTTAGTTATTTTTTCAAGTTTTCCCGGATTATTCTCAACAAATATTGATAAGTGATACGCCATTTTTTTTGCTCCTTAAAAAAATTATTTGTTTCTAAGATCGTAAACTCTAACCGCTTTCCCTTCGGATTCGGGAAGACTGCCGGATTCGACAAATTTAACTACCGGATTAATACCGAGTTCTGACTTGAGTTCTTCCGTCACTTTCTTTTGAAGTATTTCGATCTCGTTTAAAGTCCCGTGAAAAGTATTTTCGTTGATCTCGATTTTGATGTAAACTTTATCCATAAAGTTTTCTTTTTTTATCTCAATGATATAATTGTTGCCGACTTCGGGGACTTTCATAATCGTTTTTTCTATTTGTATCGGGAAAATGTTAACGCCGTTGATTATTAGCATATCGTCCGATCTACCTTTAATTCTGTCTATTCTTCTGTGAGTTCTGCCGCATTTGCACTTTTCCGGAATAATTCTTGTAAGATCTTTAGTTCTGTATCGGATTAGCGGCATAGCGTTTCTTTTTAAAGTCGTTATAACCAGTTCGCCCTCTTCGCCGTCGGGTAAAACGTCTCCCGTATTTGGATCGATTATTTCGATGTAAAAATTGTCTTCCCAAACGTGAAGGCCTTCTTGATACTGACATTCGAACGCTACTCCCGGACCGTTCATTTCAGAGAGACCGTATGAGTTGTACGCTTTTAAGCCGTAGAGATCTTCGATTTTTTTTCTGACCGCCTCGCTATGCGGTTCGGACCCGATAAAAGCGGTTTTTAATTTAAGATCTTTTTTGGGATCGACTCCGAGTTCTTCAAAAAAAGTAAATAAACGAAGCGCATAGCTTGGAAGTATATGTATCGTCGTAACTTGAAATTCTTTTAAAAACCATATCTGTCTTTTACTATTGCCCGGTCCGATAGGTATAGTAAGAACGCCGAGTTTTTCGGCTCCGTAATGAAAACCTATGCCTCCGGTAAATAGCCCGTATCCCATGATATTTTGAAATACGTCGGATTTTCGAACGCCGACCATGTACATACATCGCGCGACAAGATTTGTCCATTCGTCGAGATCCTGCTTGGAATGGTATACGACTGTGGGGTTGCCGGTAGTTCCGGAGGACGAATGTAGTCGGACGACGTCGTCGAGAGGAACTGTCAAGAATCCGTAAGGAAAGTTGTCTCTCAGATCCTGTTTTGTGGTAAATGGTAAATTCGATATGTCGGAGATAGTATTGATCGACGAAGAATCAATGTTCTTTAATTTCTTTTTGTAATATTCAGACTTTTTGCTCTGGAAGATCGTCTCTTTCAGTTTGATAAGTTGATACTCTTTGAGTTTCTCAAAACTCATTGTCTCTATATCTTTTTCCCAATACATTTAGAATCCTTGAAAATATTATAATTTTATTTCGATTATTTATTTTACAATAAAAAACGAAAATAATAAAGCGATTTATTAAAGAAAATAAATCTTGATCCCGCCGGTATTACTGACAATAAAGCGGAGGACGTTTTATCAGTCGCCGGTTTGATCCGCGGAGTAGACGACTACGTTATCCGGCCCTTTTAGTTTGGCTTTGTATAGCGCTTTACTGCAAAATTGTATCAAATCCGTAATATTGTCGGCGTGAGTCGGGTAAGTCGCCATTCCGGCGCAAAATGTTATTTTTGAATATTGATTGTTCAATTTTGAAAACGAGACCCCTTTCATTTCATTTCGCAGTCTTTCGATAAAATTCATCGCTCCTGCCGCGGAAACTTCCGGCGATATGATCATAAATTCAGCCCCGCCGTATCTGCATACTATATCTTCGCCTCTGCTCGACGTTAGTAGAAATTCTGCAAATTTTTTTAGAGCGACGTCGCCGAACAGATGCCCCATATTGTCATTAATATTTTTAAAGTTGTCGATATCTAGTAAAATTAGCGAGAATATTTTTTTATACCTCTGAGACCGCTTTAACTCTTTTTTTAAAGACAATTCCATATATCTTCTGTTGAACGCTCCTGTTAATCCGTCTATCATCGCCATTCTTTCGGTTTGTTTAAAAATATGAATTTCTATCAACATAGGATTACTAAGGATTCTATTTTGATTGATAAAATAATCCACAATCGCCACGCGCAGGCCGACGTTTCTATCGAGTTGTTTTGATAAATAGTAGTTATGTTCGATAATATTTTGCCAATGAATTCGCGCTTCGGTCTCTTCGAACTGTATGTGTATAAATATTTCCAGTAATTTTGAATAAAATTTTCTTCTTTTTAATTTAAGCAACTGTTTTATTTGAGCTTTGAAATATTCTTTATTCATCTCGTCTTCGGTAATAAGATCGATGATTTTTTTCATGAAAGAATCGTATTCGTTATCCATTTAAAATCCTTGAAATTAACTATTCTTTATTAATATATATGGTATTTGTCGGAAAAGCAAACTCAATATCTTTACTTTTAAATACTTCCAATATATCAAAATTAATAGTTTGTTGAATTTCCGCGAAAACGTTATAGTCGCCTGTAAGAATAAAATATACCGCTTCAAATTTAAGACTAAAATCCCCGAATGAAGTAAAAACCGCTCTGTCAAATCTTACTTTGCCGTTTTTTTCAATCAGTTCTTTAATTATCCCGGGTATTGTTTTAAGCGTTTCAACAGGGGTATCGTAAGTAACTCCGATAGAAAACGTAGCTCTTCTTTCCCTCATTGTTTTATAATTTCTAATTCTAGAAGACGTGATGTCGGAATTCGAAATTACGATCTGCTCGCCTCCGAGACTTCTGACCCGCGTAGTTTTTAAGCCGATGCGTTCAATATTACCGTTGAATTCGCCTAAGACGATATAATCGCCTATTTCAAACGGTTTATCTATCAAAATAAAGAGATAACTGAACATATCTCCCAATATCTTTTGAGCCCCCATGGCGACGGCTATACCGCCGATCCCCAAACCGGCTACGACCGCGGAGATATCAAAGCCCAGATTGTCCATTAAGAAAACGGCGCCTATTCCCCACAATATTACTTCAATAGCGGGAAATACCCCTTTTAAGATATTTGTCCGTTCGGATCGATCGGGTTTTTTATTTGAACCGTTTTCTATATAATATTTTAATAACTTTGATATAATATTGACAACGTTAATTAAAAGTAAAAGCAACCCCAAAACTGTTATAGTTTTGTTTAGAAATTCGTTAATTTTAAGATATTTTATAGAAAGATAGAATAGTCCGTAGGAAGTTAAAGGGAAAATATTTTTTTTTACGACATTTACTAATAAATTATCTAACTTTGTTTCTGTTTTTTTTGATAAGTTTTGAAATTTGGCAATAACAATCTTTTTTATTACAAAAAGAATTAATAAGGCGGATAATAGAATTGCAATAAAAACGATATAAGATTTTATACTATTTCTAAGGAATTCTTTTTGTAAAAATTCTTTAATTGAGTCTGAAGATATCATTTTTTTTCCTTAAATTAATTTTAAAATATTTTTGTTTAGCGCATCTTTATTATTTTCGAGAGTTTCTATTATATTTTCAAGGTTTTCTTTTTTATTAGATA
>JAGOCL010000008.1 GCA_017998755.1 Spirochaetota bacterium
CCACAATTGATATGTTACTTCGTATTTCCCGACGTAAAAGTCCGAAATGTTATGAATAAATTTATCTGTATCTGTTCTTTTCTGATAATAAGAACTATCATTTACCCCCTCGACAAATACCATCTCGGTATAGAGCCCGGAGGTAGTCCAGTTCCATTTTGTAGTATCGCTAAGCCCCGCAAAGTAGTTTCCTTTTAGGTCTTTGAACGCTCCGGCGTCCATTGTTACATAGTAATCGGTATTCGGTTCAAAATATCCGTCAACGATCAATTTTACTTGGTTTGCTGTAATAACGACCTTTGTATCATCGGTTGCAAGAAACGATCTAAACGTCGAATTATCGGAAATTTTTTTGATATATATATATTTACCTGCGTTCGCGTTAACCGCCTCGTCAAAGGTAAATATCAAGTCGGAATCAAGCCCAGCCTTTACAGAATTCTCTGGGGATTTATATACGATTGTCGGCGGCTTCTTATCGTTAAAAGTCATAATTGCGCTTGTCGTTTCAGGACCGCTATTGCCGACTCTATCGAATATCATATTAGCGCCGCTCTTTATAGAAAACGTTTCAGTTCCGTCGGGCTTATTATCGAACGGAACTGGCGATATTTGTACAAAAACCGTTTCGTATCCGTTACCGCCCGCCAACGGCTCGGTAAGCGCCGGATTAGCATAGAGTCCGTCTATAGTCGCGTCGATTATGCTTCCTGCGTGATGAAAAGCAATCGCGAGATCTCCGGTATCTATAGCTTGCAACATAGCAATGTCTCCCCAGACTTTCTCGGAGAAGTCCAGTTTGACGAACGAATTATCGGGAGCGATAGTCGCGGTTTTGATTTGCGGCGGCATAGTATCCTTTATAATGGTAAAATACTCTACGGACTCCGTCGAATTAATTGAAACGTCCGTAACTTTAAAATAAATCCTCTTTTCCCCTTCGGGCATAGCGTTAAAGCTCGCATCGGAGATTTTTACCGGAGTATCGTAAATTTTAGTAGCAGATAAAGAAACCGGAGTCGTCCCGTCAGTCGTAAGAGGGGCATAAGGCCCTAATTCTCCGATTTTGTACTCAATCGAGCTCAAATCGACCGAACCGATAAAATCTACGTCTATAAACGGATTTTGTCTTACCGGACCGCTCCCTTTTTTATTTAATATTATAGTCGGAGCCGATACGTTCGGATCGGTATTGGTCTGATATATGAGGATGTTGTCGATATATAATTCGGAAGTATTTGACGTCCCGAACCAGACTTTCTTTATATTTCCTGCGGAAGAGTTGTTGTAGGGTAAACCTACCGCCGTATATACCGAGTTTACATTTTTATTAAGAAGTTTAATATCTACGCTATTATCGCTTTGATCCAGAACTAACTGCATCCTATACCATATCAAGTTCGTCCAAGTAATATTGGGAAAAATTGTAATAGTCGACCCATCTGGCGTGCCGATTAGGTCGCTATCCTCTTCCGTTACGTATTTTATACGCTCGCTACCGATAGCCGTAGCGTCAACCTTAATATGAACGGCTATGGAGTTAGCGCCGGTTCCGTTTAAATCCGCAGTCCCGTCCGACGCTATAATATGACAAACGGGTATGGTTAATCCGACAGTCGGAGTATAAAAATCATACTCGACGACGGCATAACGTTTTGTCGCTTCGTTAAAACTTGCTCCGAGTAGAGACGGAGTAACCGTAGGAAACGATTTATTTATTAAAAACATTTTTGAAGAGTTTATACCCATCGGAATGTCGGTTATTTTACTGGCAAGAATATTCGTCGGATAAAAGATACTATTATCCCAATCGGATTTAGCATTTCCCGACGGTATATACAATTTCTCGCCAGGCGTCCAAGGAGCGGCTTCGTCCTCAAAGTTCTCGCTGAAAAGTATATCGTTTGTTAAAGACGTTTTTACCATAAATTTAAAGACCGAACTTAGATTAGCCGACGCGTCGGCGCATATTATATATACGTCGTATTCTTGATTTGCCGATACGCTTGTTACAACCTTTCTGCTTAGAGTATTAGCGGTAACGTCGTAAGAACCGTCGCCGGAAGAATAAACGTCGGAAGCCGTCGGCTGAGTAGAGCCCGCCGTCAGTATTTTGTAATAAACCTTTCCCGTTGTATCGGAAATCGCGTCTATGCAGAATGAATTCTCGGTAATAGTATTAATTCTGGGGTACCCTAGAGCAAACTTCGGCGGCGCCGCTTTAAATTTGAAATTATAATCGGGAATCGTATAAGCGGTCGACGTTCCAAATACGTCTTTGAAACCATTAACGCGAATATTTGAACACGCTATCCCATAAGGCGCGGGCGATTTGGATATAATCGTTAAAGTATCGTTTGGTATAACGGTAGTAGAGAAGACAAAGTATGCGTTCGCCGAGGTTAACGTTTGATCCGAACTACCGTCGTATATTTTTATCTCGCCGATAACGGAAGTATCCATCGATTTACTAAAACGGATTTTTATATCAGTCGTTACGTCCACGTCCGTCGCTTCGTCGGCGGGAATTAATGCCTCCGATACGATGGGCGTTACCAGAGCATAACTTGCTTCCAACGGCGCGGACTCGCCGAAATCGTTATAAGCGGTTATTTGATAAGAAATGAGATCTCCGGAAGCCGCGGAATTATCTTCATAGCCGACCGCGCTTGCAGGTAAATCAACTAGTAACATATAAGAACCGGCGCCTATTTTTCTGTAAATCTTATATCCCGTTTCAACGTCCGATATATCGTTCCAGTTAAGTACCAGTTTACCCGATCCTTCTGTTATTGTCAGTCCAGTCGGAGCAGAAGGAGGAGCGTTGATTTCGTTTATCGAAAGCGTTTTTGGCCAGTAGGTAGTAGTATTGTCGTAGATATAGACCGTCTCCATCAGAACGGCGAGAGTCGTCGTTCCGTTCATTATTTTTATGACAAAGTCGTAAGATCCTGATGGAAAGGGGGAAAATACTTTCTTAAAAGAATTCACGGTTGTCGGCAGTTCGTCGTTATAATATGATCCGCCGTCTGTAGAATAACCGATTTTGTCGGCGGTAATACCGACAGGCCAGTCTATCGACAAGTCGAGGGTCCCGCCGGTCGCGGATTGCAGAAAAGCTACATTTACATTAGCCGTGGCCGTTGTATTAGCCGCGACGGTAACGTCCGTAGTCCCGTCGGCGATTATGTCGCCCGATATATTTTTACCTTTTACCGTTATCGTCCAAAGACCTACCGACAGATCCGGCGACGTCCAGACGCCAGTAACGTCTGTAGTTAGATCAAGAGATCCCGCTCCCGAACCGATTATCTGGTACTCTTTTATGTCGTCCGCCGACAGGTCGGGGAATATTGTCCTGGTATTAAATTTTCTCATTCCGATAGGGCTTATCTGCGTAAGGATATCGGGAGTTTGATTATTAATAGAAAGGGCTATTTTTCCATATCCGCCGACGGTTTGATCGCCGGTATCTTTCGTATTGTCCTTTGGAAAGAAAAAATTCTGATTACAACTAAATATAAATATTATCCCCAATAAAATTAATAATTTAAAAAAAATATTTTTCTTTCGCATATTTCCCTTCCTTCCAATAAATATAAAATATCAACCACGAAGAACACGAAGTTCACGAAGTAACAACTTTCTCTCATCTTCTTCGCGCCCATCGTGGTTAATCACTCTTTTTTTTAAAGAACAAACCTTTTAATACCATCTTTCAAAAGCATTGAGTTAAAATTTATTAAAAGACCTATCTTAATATTACTCAACTTCATATAAGTTAATATTTGAGCTTCGTGTATCGGTATTATCTTTTCTACGCTTTTTAATTCTAAAATTATCTCATTTTCAACAAACATATCAATCCTGTAACCTGATGATATCTGTATATCTTTATACTTTATGGGCAGTTCAACTTCCAACCCAAATTTAATATTAGCTTTACTTAATTCATAAGCCAAACATTGTTTATAACTACTTTCCAATAATCCAGGTCCAAGATTCTTATGAACTTCAATTGCGTAACCAATTATATCGTTAGACAATTTTTCAAAGTTCATAAAACTTTTCTCCTTTCTCTCTTCTTCGTGTTCTTCGCGCCCTTCGTGGTAAATGTTACCTACTAACCACCTTAAAAGTTATCTGCGCGGAGTAGTTTCTCCCGTCCTTTGTAACGACGACCGCCAGATTGTGAATACCAAGACTGTAATCCAATGAGTTTACAGCTAAATTACTGATCAATCCATTCTGAACTGAGGTTCCGTCGAGATACCACTTCCAGTTTATTCCGCCTCCGTCTTGTATCGACGCATTGACGAACAGACTTTCGCCTATATTTTTGTTTATCTCAATTGCGGACGCGTCGGTCGTTACCTCGAAGTAAGTCGGCGTTATCAGAGTTATCGTTAATTGAACGTTTCGCGGAGTAGTTCCGTCTATCTCGATATTTTTATTAACCGCCAAATTCGCCGACCCGGGAACCAGCGAACTAGGCAACGTTAAAACTGCGTTATTTCCCGCCGCGTCTTTCATAGTCGCGCCGTTTAGGTTAAACGTCGTTACGTCGAGGTCGGCGGTATTATCGCCGACGCCGACTATATATTTGAAAGTCAAAGTATTTCCGATTACGCTGAGATAATATGCCGTTCCGCCGCTATTGAGAGATAAATTAGGAGTTCCGATTATAGTTACGCTCTCGCTGAATTGAACGCTAATATCAATAGTTTGATCCGTATAGTAAGTACCGCTGGTATTTGAGCTTGTAATATTAGTTATTTGCGGGGCGGTCTTATCTATTATTACAGTTATCAACGCGCTATTTGCCGAGATATTTCCCGCCGAATCGGTTTGCTTCGATATGATGTCGTTGGTACTATCTGGAGTATCCGGTATTGTTACTTCTCCTGAATAAAGAATCCAAGTCGAACCGTTATTTAGCGAATATTCAATTGCCGCTCCAGACTCTCCGCTTATCGTAAAGGTTTGAGCGATATTATATCTTCCCGACGTTATGCCCGATACTATCGGAGCCGACGGCGCGGTCGTATCTATAACTATCGCCGAGTTATCCATCAGTCTATTCGGCGATCCGGGGAGCGTTAAATTCGCGTCGTTTAACGAAGCGTCTTTTATCGTCGCCGCTCCCAAATTTAACGAGGTTACGTCGAGGTCGGCGGTATTATCGCCGGCTCCGACGATATACTTAAAAGTTAATTTGGTAGTCGTCGATCCGCCGGATAAACTTGCAGTTCCTCCGCTGTTGAGGGATAAAGTCGGGGTACCCAAAAGAACGTTTACAATTTCGTTAAAAGTTACGTCGATAAATATTATTTCGCCTGTTGAAAAACTTCCGCTCACAGGCGTAGAAGTTATATTTGTAATATACGGCGCGGTCGTATCGCCGGTCGAGAACTTCCATGTGTCCTTAGAACTAATTCCCGCGTAGAGGTTACCAACCGAGTCTTTAAACGCCGTCGGATCTATCGTTACGTAATATTGCGTTAATTCGAGAAGAGGTATTGTTGGATCGATCGTAACTTGATTTCCCGATATGACAACCGATGAAACGTTTATTGTGTTGTAAGTTGTATCGGTTGAATAAGTTTTTATATATATATTTCCTGTTCCGATATCGACAGTTTCGTCGAAGGTTAGAACAAGATTTGCAGTCGGACTAACTCCCGTCGCGTTTGGGGTAGGAGAATATGAAATTACGTATGGGGACTGTATATCGATAGTTACAGTCCATACGCCGCCAATAGGGCTGGCGTTATTCAAGACGTCGTAAGCGATCGCTTTAATTTTGTAATACTTCGTTTGTCCGGTATCCGCCGTCAGATCGACCGGGCTATTATTGTATAAAATTCCCGAGTCGGCAGACGGATCGGCTGGGTCCGCCGGAATACTGCCGATTCTAGAAATGATCGTATAATAAATTTTATCCGCATTAGCCGATATAAGGGTAAATTTTTGATCTGAGCTATATTTGCCTCCGCTAACGATCATTCCAATTGTAGGAGTATCTGGAGCTTCTTTGTCAATAGTAACCGTCCATACGCCTCCGATCGCGCCTGCTTCTCCAAAATCGTTAAATCCGACCGCTTTTATTTTATAAATAGTCGTTTCGCCTTCGTTCGAAGTCAGATTTATCGGCGCGCTATATAGGACGTCTGATAAAGTAGGATCGGCAGGATTTGCAGGATTAGTCCCTACCGCCGACGTCATTATATATCTGATTTGAGTAGAATTTGCCGAAGTTAACGCCAAGGTTTTATCTACGCCGTATAGCGCGTCGCTTGTGATATCGAATATTCCGTCGAGTAAAACAGGCGTCGCCGGTATAGGCGCTCTATTTATCGTTATTATGTAATTCTTTTTTGTCGCGTAATCCTGGGCCGTTACCTCGACGTCGATCGTATTGTCGCCGACGTTTAGAGCGAAAGTATCGGAGGATGTGTCGTTTTTAACGATAGAAGCAAGTCCACCGTTAAATTTAGCGAATATTGATTGCCCGATTATCCCTTCCGTCGGCTTAACGCTAAAATTCGATACCGAATTCGGAACGGACAAACTATATCCGTAGGTCGTACTGGAGAATCCCAGCGAGCCGTAGGACGTTTTTAGATTTAATAAATTTGCGTTTGTCGAAGCGAAGTCGGTCGCCGAGTATAACAAAACGGATTTAAGCGTAGTACCGTCTATCCATTTATCGCTGGTCAGATTGTCGAAAATATTTACCGCCTCGCGATACATTCCGAGTATAGTCCCCGACGCGCCGCCCTTTTTGAAAGTTAATAATAAATCTATCATTCCCGACGTAACGTTATTTCTTTCAAATACAACCATTTTATGATCGACGTCGGGCGAATTATCAATAATGGAAAGAGCTGTATAATCTGTATCCCCAAAAAGTTGCGCTTCTACGTAGTCTACTTCAGAATCATCCGGAAAACTTATTCTGATCTTAACGTTTCCCGTCGCCGATTGATTTAACTTTATATCGATCGTTAGATCGGTCGTAGTATCGGCGGTTATTGTTTTATTATAAAGCGCTCCGGTTGCTAAAACCAATCCCGCCTGTTTGGCTTTTACTGCAATATTCCACGATCCCGCTTCTATAGCGTTAAAAACTGCGACGTTTGATATAAAATCGGCCGTTCTATCCTCGAAGCCGTCGTCGCTGGTTAGTTCTATGCTATATTGATCGAAAGCAATAGCGCTTGCGTCTGTTATTATGGTTCTGGTTTTAATATTCTCCTCTATATAAATCCTAAGAGATCCCCGCTTAGTCGTATCTATCGTAGTAGTCGGCGTCGCATCGTTAGAGTTTCCGCTTTGAACTAACGAGTTCTGGCAGGTTATCCCGACGATGAAAATAAGGGCTACTGTCAAGCTAATCAATATTGTATTTAATCTGTTCATTTTCATTCTATCCCCCTTACTGCGTTACTACAAACGATAAACTGCCGGAGTATCGGACTCCGTTCTTTTCGGTTGTTACGCTCAAGTAATGCTTACCGACGTTCGCGCCGCCCGAGTTCCATGTTAACGTTGAGGTAATTTCGGATAATAGAACGTTGTCTATATACCACTTCCAGTTTGTTCCGCCAACAAAAGTCGCGGTTATAATCAAATCGCTTCCCTTTGCTATAGCGAATCCCGACGCTTTATCAAAAATTATCGACGCTATTTCAGGACTCGATAGCGATATCGTTATTCTTACATTTCCATTTGGTATAGTCGTAGTCGTGGTTCCTGCGACGGTCGTAGTCGTGGTTCCTGCGACGGTCGTAGTTGTAGTTCCTGCGACGGTCGTAGTTGTAGTTCCGGCGATTGTCGTAGTCGTAGTTCCGGCGATTGTCGTAGTCGTAGTTCCTGCGACTGTCGTAGTCGTAGTTCCGGCGATTGTCGATGTAGTTGATGTTTCGTCGATTGTCGTCGTTGGATCGACTATAGCCAGGGTCGTCGAAGCGTTTGGTCTCATAGCCTCGAGTTCGTCGAGAGTGTATAACGTTAATTCCTCGCAATTAAACAAAAAAATCAATATTGAAAAAAGCGTTGCCAATACAACGAGATTAATATTTTTTTTAAACATATACGCCTCTCAAAAGTTACCGTTAGTCTACAATATTCCATCTTACATTTTACTACCATTTAAGAGAAAATCAAATAAATATTTTAATATTTTGTAAAAATTCGGCGTTATTTTGCGATATGGCTTAGAATAAATTTAAAAACGCCGTTTTCTTTAGAACTTTTTAAAAAAGATGTTAAAATAAGATTTATGGTAAGTATAAAATTTAGACTTTATTCAGTAAGATAGAGTTATCCTTCATAGATAAATTTATTTTTACGGGTTTACCTAGTTTTATAAAAAGTTTATTCGGAATTTCAATAGTTCCGGTTTTACATTTATTTTCCAGAACCAGAGACAAAAAATTTACCTCTCCGTTTCTATTTAAAAAATCTTCTTCGGATAAATTTAAATAGACGTTGAATTCGTAAGAATGCATAATCAAGCCCATATCGTATCCGTCGTTAGGATGAATTATTATAGAATTTGGATTATGAAAACTTGTTACAACTCTAAATTCGTGATTTTTGTTCATTACTTCCTCGCTTCTAATTTAATCGCTTATCGAAACCGATAATCTATTTACAATTCTTTTTGCCGTAGTCAGTTTATTAATATCTTTAACCGGAATAAATTTTGAATGAAAAACAAAACTTGTAAAAGGAGTCGCAAAAGTTATCGAATCCGGTAAGGGGTCGTTTTTGGTCGGAGCTTTGTTTTTAGCTTCAAAATATTTATTTATCCAATAAGGAAGAGTCTCTTTTCTAAAAGTTTCATCGGAATTAACCTTTACAAGCCCCGCCCATTCTTGTCTTGCATAAGCTTCCGTAACAAACAGGGTTTCCAACATTTTTCCCGTCTCGTCTTCAGTCCAAATCGCAATTTGAGGGGTAATATGTACTTTAAAGTCGCCTAAAAAAAATGAAGAGTTATAACTTTTTCCTTTTTCAAGTTTAATCGATATGTTTTTTCCCGTATTGGTTTTGTCTGAGTAAATTTGCAAATAATTATCTTGCGAAAAGGTAAAAGAGCATAATAATAAAAAAAATATAGACGTAAATATATTTTTAATCATTTCTTTTCTCCAAATTTATTTTGATATCAACAACGGCTCGCATTAAAAGCCGCTACCGAAATCAAAGAAAAGAATACCATAATATTTTGAGAATTTAAAATAATTTATGAATAAATTGTAATGTATGGCTTGATGATTTAAGGCGGATGCTATGGAGAATTTGATTTTGACACATATGTTTATTTATTTGAGAAAAATATTATATTTTTTTTTAATTTTGTAAAGAATTCCAAAAAAAAATTGTTTTATATATATAGAGAAAAATTAAAAATGTTTTTTATAGGAGGAGACCGCTATGGTTAAATCAAAATATCTTTTTCATTTTATTATTTCAGGAACAATTAATACGGCAATCAATTATTTAAGAAAAAACCTAAAGTTTAAAAAAAATAGCGATTTATTTGAGTATATGATAAACTTAATGTCAAAAAATATTCGCTGTATAAAAAGCGTTATAGGGGATCATAAATCGGAATATGAGCTAATCGATTCCGAAGATATTACTAGAATCGATAAATACGTGAGATTAAGCGATAATAACTATAAAATGCTAAAAAAATGGCATTATTTGTACAATGAATACGGAATATCGGTAATTTTAAGAGATATTATTAAGTTCTTTTATGAAGGTATTATCAAGTATGGAGCGGAGAAATTTTTAAATATGATTGGGAAGAAAATTAATGCGGTAAAGATAAAAAAAGATATGAATATGATTTTGGCACATATGGCGCGAATCTCAGTCAAAAAGCGACTAATATTCTCCTTGCTAATCGATAATTTACCTATCTACGTCTAAAAATAAAAAATTATTCAGAAATACTTTCATTATTATCAATAATAGTCGTTGTCGTCGAGTTGATTTTATCGCTTCTTCCGTCAGAGCTATACCATTCTCCTACATACCAAGATTTTGGGTTTAAAATATTTCCGCAATTAGAGTCGAAAGATGAAAAATCATGGTATTTAGTATCTAATAAAACTCCTTTCTGATAGATTTTCACAGTTACATTTTGATTAATTTCGCCGCTGTAATAATTTACAAAACATCTTATAACGCCGTCTATAGGCAAAGAATATATTCTAATATTTTCCGGTCCGTATCCAAAAGTATTATCAACGTCCAGCTCGTAGTCATGGCTATGCGCTTTTACTAAAAAATTCCCATAAAAACAATGATTGTATCCTTTTCCATCGTCGACGTGCAAATCAACGTCTCCTAATCCGTCCCAAGAAAGTTCAAATCTAAGCTCTGCGGATTTTACGGAGGACATAATCTCAATTCCTTTACTTCTGCCCCATTCGACCCCATCTTTAAATATTATAAGAGAAAGACGATTATTTCCATGTTCCAAAACAACTTTAGACGATACCAATATTTCTTCTTTATTTATGTTTTTTATAAAAGTTTTATATGCCGAATCGTTGACGTAGACTTTTATGTTATCTTTGGAAGAATTATACATTATAACCGAATTATCAAGATTACCTTCCAATTCAGCAACGCCGTCGGCGGTTTCAATATAAGCGATACTGTCTTCGCCCTCTACGTTGTATAAATTATTCTCAATATCGTCGGTTTTTAAACGGAAAACGTTTACTCCTTGTATAGGGATATGGCGAATTTCTTCAGGAGCGTTGTCGTCGTACATATTTTCTTTTTTTATTAATTCGATATATGGGATATTTGTTCCATTTTGATTAAGAAATTGCATATCTTTAGTAAATTCGTCGGAGGTCGGATCAGAAAATACTATTTTTTTTAAGGTAGTATATTTTCTTAACTTAGAGGTCGAAGGATTTATCTCAAACCAAGTCGCTTTAATTGAATATTTCCCGTAATCAAAATTATCGTAAAATATCGGCGCATTTCCTACTTTATAATAATTATTTCCGGATAAAGAGTCTTTCGGTTCAATTTTTTTTATTTATATTTCGGCCGTCGAAGGAACGGAAGTTATTAAAAACGGCGTTTGTTTATAATCCGGTTTAAAATATATTGAGCCGTCCGGTTCTATTTTTGATATTTCAGGATAGGCGGCGTTTATCTCCTTAACCGCTTCGATTGATTTGACGTTTGAATTAAATAAATACGTAAGATCTTCAAATTGGTTATCAAGGTACTTTCTAGAATTTTCTTTTAGAAGAAGTCGCATTCTTAAAGTTTTCCCGTCGTACTTTTTTAGCGATAACGATAATGGGGAATTATCCGTTTTCTCAAAATCCATTTCGTCAAACGCGTATTGCGCCGAATATAAATCGGATTCAAATTTGAAATCTATAAAGCGGTCTTCATCGTAAAAAATCATTTCTTGTTTGTAGTCTTTATCTTTTATTTCCGAATAATCCGCAATCTTAGTAATATTCTTTTTACCATTTATTATCAACGAATCTATTTGAAATCTCTCTTGAGAATTGATAGCGTCGATATAATACCTGTTTTCTCCTATATAAACTCGACTATTTAGTGGTATTTCACAACTAATATCGTTTTTTAGTTCTTTTACATCTTCGTTAATTAAGAATTCTTCGTATTTAGAAAGTTTGATTTTTATGTTTGAATCGTTATGAATATCCGTAAAAGTTCCGTCTTTATTTTTAATTTTACCGGTAAATTCTACGTTTTTAATTTTATTATCAAACATAAAATCTTCTCCGTCGTAATTCTTAATATTATAAATATTTGACTTTTGATCTTTTTTAAGAACGATTTCGTAATTATTTTCGCTTATATAATAGGGGACGTCGTCATATATATTATATTTAACTCTTAATTCGTTATTGTTATAGATTATAATAAAGGAGTAAATGGGAATATTGATTGTACCGTAATTCTCTACTTTATTTGGCTTAAAAAATACTATTCTATAATTATTAAAAATTTCATTATTTGATTCTTCTTTTGATAAAAAAATGTAAGCGCTATTTTTATCGATATTCGAAATGTAAGACCCTCTTTTATCCTCAATAATATCGTCTTTATTTTCAGAATAAATTTTTACGATCAAATCTTCGGGGCCGAATTTAAAAAACGCCATATCGTATTTATCTTGAATATTATTAGTAAAAATTAAAAATATAATTAGCGTAGCTAAAAGCTTAACCGCCTTTGTTAAATAGAATTTCGTTCCGCTACGTCTCATCGAGTTTAACTCCAAGATTTTTTTTTAGTATCGGTTTTATGAATTTCATAACTTTAATAAAAAAAAATCGCGATAGTTATCGTCCCTCAAAAATAAATTGACACATATGTGTTTTTAAAACATTTTTCTAATCAGTTTCGTTTATTCGATACAATTTTAAAATTCTAGTTGTCGATTAATTTCATTAATGTTATTTTTATTTATCGGGTCTAGAAGGGAGAAATCATTATGAAAGTGGATAAATTTTTTAGTAAAGAAGATCTTGAGAATATTAAGAACGCCGTGAAGCGCGCCGAGTTGAAAACTTCGGGGGAGATCGTTCCTTACGCCGTTGAGAAGTGCGACGATTACGTCTATACTTACTGGCGAAGCGCTCTGTTTTTCGGTATAATTTCAGGATTAGCGATGATAATACTCAATTTTATCTCGCCCGATCTTTTGATAATAAACAATTCGTTATATTTCTTCATAATCTTACTGGGATTTACTATACTCGGTTATATCGCGCCGGTATTTATTCCGCAATATAGAAGGATTCTCGCCGGACAAGCCGCGATGAACAACTTCGTCGGATTGAAAGCCAAAGAGGCCTTTTTGAAAGAGGAAGTTTTCAAGACGCGGGACAGAACGGGAATTCTCATTTTTATTTCGATTTTTGAAAGAATCGCGATCGTTATCGGCGACGTGGGGATCAATAGCAAGGTCGCGCAATCCGACTGGGACGAAGTGATAAAAACTATCGTAGGCGGTATAAAAAATAAGAAAAACGGTGATGCGCTAGTTAAAGCCATAGAATTGTGCGGAGATCTCCTTGAAAGAGACAAGGTTGATAGAAAAGCGGACGATACCAACGAACTGAAAGACGAGCTTAGGATCGGGTAGCGTTATGAAAAAGAATATTTTCTTATTATTTATATTAACTTTGTTTGCGCCGTTATACTCGCTGGAAGTTCCATATCTGTCCGGAAGAGTGAACGACTACGCCAATCTGCTCTCTTACGAAGCCAAAGCGAGAATTGATAATAAGCTCGCCGAGCATGAAAAGGCGACGACCAATCAGGTGGTTGTCCTTACAATTTTCGATTTAAAAGAGGAAGTTCTTGAGGAATTTTCGATAAAAGTTGCCGAAACTTGGGGTATAGGTCAAAAAGATAAAGATAACGGAGTTTTACTTTTAATTTCGTTAAACGATAGGAAACTTCGCATCGAGGTCGGTTACGGTCTTGAAGGAAGTTTAACGGATTATATTTCGAGTTCGATTATTAGAAACGGAATAGTTCCATATTTTAAAAGCGGGGAGTACGAAAAAGGGATAGAGAGCGGCGTCGATTCGATTTTATCGGCAATCGCCGGAACTTATGCAGACGTAACGGACGACGGGGACGGTTTTACGGAGTCAGACGCCATCCCAATTATAATGAGAATATTCATGGGTTTGATGTTTTTTTTCATCGTCGGAATGTTTACTTTGCTTGGACTATTCAGCAGGGGATTTGTCGGGTGGTTTTTATACGCTTTCTTATCAGTTTTCTGGGCGTCTTTTCCGATGGTTATTTTTGGCGCGGCTATAGGAATACCTATTTTGATTATCTACTTAGTCGGTTATCCGATATTAAAAATCTTACTGGCAACGACGCTTAAAAATAATCCGAAAATTACAAAAATAACCAAATATTTTAATTCTTCGAGCGGAAGCGGTTCGGGAGGAGGATTTTCAAGCGGGGGCGGATTTTCGGGCGGCGGAGGTAGTTTTGGCGGCGGCGGATCGTCGGGAAGTTGGTAAAATTATCTTGATTTATTTAAGATAAATTATTAAATTACTAGAAAAAAAGGAGTTTAGATGAAAAAAAGATTATATCTTATAATATCGATTCTATTAGTAGTATTTTTATTTGCAGGGTGCAATCCTATCAAAATTTACAATACTATTATAGAAAAAGAGGAAGCGGTAAACGCCGCATGGGCTCAGGTTGAAAATCAATATCAACGCAGAATGGATCTTATACCGAATTTGGTCGAGATTGTTAAAGGATACGCCGCTCACGAGAAAGAAACGCTCGAAAGCGTTATCAGAATGAGATCCGAAGTATCTAAAATCACGATAACAAAAGAGGTTCTGGAAGACCCGGAGCTTTTCAAGAAATTTCAGGACGCTCAGAGCGAGTTGAGCGGAGTTTTATCAAGATTAATGGCCGTTACCGAGAGCTACCCCGAACTTAAAGCAAACGAGAACTTTATCGCTTTGCAATCGCAAGTGGAAGGGACTGAAAACAGAATTTCCGTTGAAAGAAAGAGGTATAACGAGTCGGTTCAGGATTACAATACCTATATCCGAAAATTCCCGAATTCTCTGTTTAAAGGCGACGCCAAACCGAAAGAGATGTTCAAATCTTCTTCCGGGGCGGAAAACGCGCCGAATATTAAGTTCTAATTGTATTCATGGTTAACCGCCGGTTTTATTCGGCGGTTAATTTATTTCTACGCTCGTATTTGAAGATTTTTTTACAGGAAATTATCTTGAACGACGAATTTTCAAAATATATCGATAAATTTTATTTATTAAGCGATAAAATTGCGAAAGGCAAAGATTCCGTCGATTATTGCGTAAAAGACGGGGATTTCGATTGGATTATAACCCCTCTTGAAAATGATATTCTCGAGGTATTAAAATATTTAACCGCCGAGCTATCCGTTAAACCGGAATTGTTGGATTCGGCGTCGCTTACAAAAGCGCTTATATCAATAGACAAATGCGACCGAGCTCGGGACAGTTTTAGAGCCGATCCCGGAATCGGATATATAGATATAAATTCGCCTCTATACGACCCCGTTTGGGATTTTCGTTATATTTTGAAGGATTCGGTCGAATCTTTAAGAAAGAGAGGAACGGATATTATTGCAGGGGCGGATAAATCGGTCCTTTATGCAAATAACGGTTATTGGTTGATATTCTTCAACGCCGATATTTCCAATCAAAGAAAAGTAAAGTTTTTTTTTATTCTGGATAAATGCTCTGAACTCGCCGAAAAAATTAAGGATATCAAATTTGCTTTCGATACGTCCGGGGAAAAAATAATTTTCTTAAAGGGCGAGCGTTACGAACCGACCCAACTTGAAAAGGATATAGCCTCCTGCTTGCGCGATATATCTTTAATGATGGATTGGGACGTATTTCAAGATAACCGCCGTCCGTTCTATTCAGACGACGACTATACGAGTACGAGATATAATTACGACGATACGCCGAATACGAGTAATCTTCTCTGGTTCTTTAAGGCGGACTCGTTTAACAGATTGATTAAAATAGCGCTCGATTGCGCCCCCGCAATTTTTACTTACAAGTATAAAAACTCATATACTTCGGATTCGGTTTTAAAAGAAAGCGTAAAGAAATTAATTGAAGATTTGAAATACTTGCTTTCCGAACTAAAAAAAGTTAATATCAATTTACTTGACGGCGTTTCAAAAGAGATGTTGACAAACAAAAACAACGGTTTTAAGAAAACTTTTTACAAATATTTTACTGAAAATCGCTCGGGGGAATTTGTTTGAACTATTCTATATTGTTATTTATAGGGGGATAAAATGAGAAAAGCGTTATACGCATTTTCCGGCGATCCGATAACTTACGGTCATATCGACGTTGTTTCAAGGACGGCAAGCGCTTTTGACGAAGTAATTGTAGGAATAGGCGTGAATCCCGATAAAAAATATATGTTTACGCTGGAAGAGCGAACGGAAATGGCAATAAAAGCTTTAAATCATCTGGATAACGTCAAAGTAATGCCCGTATCCGGGCTTCTAGTCGATTTCGCTTACGAACATAAAATCTCTGTTATAGTTAAAGGGGTAAGAAATTCGGAAGATTTCAACTATGAAAACATCCTCCATCAATGCGGCGTAACTCAAAAACTCGGTATCGACACCTTTATTCTGATAGCCCGCCCCGAACTCGCTCACGTAAGTTCGAGCGCAGTAAAATCGTTGCAAAAAGAGCAGGGCTCGATTGTCGGTTACGTTCCTCTTCATGTAAAGCAAAAACTTGAAGAGAAGATGATGGAGCAATATATAATCGGTATTACCGGCGAACCCGGATCGGGCAAGTCGTATATAAGCGAAAAATTTGTCGAACTGGGGAAAAAAGCGGGAATAGAAGTTCACAATATAGAACTCGATCTCATCGGTCATGAAATCACAAATAATCTCGAAGAACCGGTTTATAAAGACGTTAGAGCTCAGATCGCTAAAATATTCGGAAAAGACGTCCAAAGAAGCGACGGAAGCATTGATAGAAAAGTTCTCGGCGAGATCGTTTTTAACGCTCCGGAAAAACTTGAAATTCTCGATAAAATAATGTTTACTCCGTTAATGGTTCGTTTAAGACGGGAAATATACGGGAAAAAAGGTCTAATAGTATTTAACGCCGCGTTAATAGCTGAAACCGGCATATCTTATATATGCAATAACAATGTGATACTGATAAACGTAAATGAACAAGTTAAAACGGAGAGATTGACTAAAAGAAATTTATCCGACGAGCAGATTAAAAGACGTCTATCTAGTCAATACTCCTTCGATAAGAAAAAAGAGACGCTTGAAAATAAAATCAGAGAGAATAACAACGGTAAATTGTGGATTTACGATAATTCGGACGAATCTAACGACGATAAAATAGAAATGTTATTTAATAGCATAGTCAAAGAACAATTAATTGAAAAAAAGATTTGAAAGTTTTTATAAAAATTTAAACGCGGTTCCCGACGCGATCTCAGTTTTTTCAGAGATAGAAAAATTATATAGTATTCCGCAGAGATTCTATCACAACCTTGAGCATATAGGTAATTGCCTTGCGGAATTTGATAAAATCAAAGATCGTATAAAGGATAAATACGAATTCGAATTTGCCCTATGGCTACACGATTGCGTATACGATACAAGGTCGTCGGATAACGAAGAGAAAAGCGGCAAAATAGCGACTGAAATTATCATGGATTCGGGATTAAGCAAAGGATTTGCGAAAAAGGTTTATGATTTTATCATAGCGACGAAGCATAACAAGTCGACCGACGACTCCGATACAAAATATCTTATCGATATCGATCTCGCGATTTTAGGTTCAAGCGCCGATAGTTATAATCTATACAGAGCCAATATCAGAAAAGAATACGCTTGGGTAAATAATATAGATTTCAGTAACGGCCGAAAAAAAGCTCTGGAGTCTTTTTTGAATAGAGAAAGAATCTACTATACCGATTATTTTTATGAAAAATACGAAATCGCGGCGAGAACAAATTTGAAGGAAGAAATAAGAGCGCTGGACGACCTATAAAAGACGCATATGCGTTATTTTAAATTATACGATATCACCCCTTTAACAATCCCTTCGATATGAAAAGCGTCGGGATTAGCTCGAATCGGCTCGTATTTATCGTTGAATGAGTAAAGAGATAGATCCTGCTCGTTTTTAACCACTTTTTTAACCAAAACTTTCTCGTTATTAACGCAAACGGCGATTTCTCCGTTTGCGCAACGATCCGCTTTCATGGCAATCAGTAAATCGCCGTCGGATATCTTCGGTTCCATAGAATCTCCGGAAGCCGATACTAAAAAAGCTTTGTCGTACTGAAAATTTATCATCTTTCGCGACACCGGAATTCTATCGATGGGATCGCCCGAAAGTATATAACCGTCCGGACCGCACTTCGCCATTCCGTACAAATTGAGATATAAAAGAGTCGAATCAACGTCGCCAAGAATCTGATAGTCGGAAGGATTCTCCGGATTGCGTCTGATATAACCTTTTTTCTCCAGTTGCTGTAAATGATGAAAAACCACGCTTGTTGAAGATAACGACAGGGCTTCCTGCATATCTCTGACCGTGAAAGAATTGTCTGTACTTTTCAACAGCTTCAATATTTTATCCTGAGTAGGATGAAGTTTTTTCATTTGCGCCTCGATAAAAAAATAATAAAAAATATTTATAAATTTGTCAATATTTTTATTGACAATGTTCTACTTTTGTTCTATATTTTATTTATTAGAAGAATTTTATTTACTTCCGACGTCATACCCCCCCCCCAAAAAAAGTGTGAGCGCCGGCTGCCTTTTATACACATCT
>JAGOCL010000323.1 GCA_017998755.1 Spirochaetota bacterium
GGCTGGCTATATCCAAATCCGTTCTGACAATTCTTTCATCCGGATTAAATCTGCTCGGAATAGCTCCGGTAGAAAAGATGTAACTTCCTTAAAGCGCTAAATATTATCATAAAATTTCCGATTTATTTAACTATGAGGATCAAATTTATTATTTTACTTATATTCGGACTGTACTCTACGGCGTATCCGTCGGAAAAAAGCCGAACGGAGATAGTTCAAGAGTTATTTAGAGTCGTCGAAAACTGGATGGGGACGCCTTATCTCTGGGGAGGAAAAGACAAAGGGGGAGTGGATTGTTCGGCTTTTGTAAAAAACGTCTACAAACATATTTTTAACGTAGATATACCGCGAACCGTAAAAGAACAACAATTCGCTGGAACTTTAGTCAAAGATAAACTCGAGCCGGGGGATTTGGTTTTCTTTAACACCACCGGAAAGGTCAGCCACGTCGGAATATACGTTTTCGGAGATAAATTCATTCACAGCGCCTCTTCGGGGAAATTTGTCGGAGTAATCAAGAGTTCTTTAAATGAAAAATACTACAAAAAAAGTTATCTTTTTGCCAGAAGGATTATCAAACTACCGCCGTATAAAAACATCGAACCAAAGGTAAAATACTATATCGGCAACTATTACCAAAGCGGCAAACCGTATAAAATCGGAGCTTTTTTGAATTCCAAACCTATATATATACAATATCCAAAAAACAGCTTTGACGAATTAAAAGTTGTCGATAAAATAGATAAAAATATTGTCCTATTAAAACAAATTTACGGAAGTATGACAAAGATTACGCTAAAAGCGGGAAATTATAAAATAATATTTTTAAGATCGGGGAAAATCGTAGCCGACGAAGAAATCTCAGTCAACCGATGAACCTATGTATATAGATATTTTCTTGAATAAATCGTCGATAATTATCGGTTTTGAAAGGTAATCGTCCATTCCGGCTTTGATGCACCGTTCTTTATCCCCTTTCATCGCATAGGCCGTTAGCGCGATAATAGGGATTCTCTTGTTTGTCAATTTTTCCAGTTCTCTTATCTTTTTCGTAGCCGTTATACCGTCCATTTCCGACATCTCGACGTCCATCAATATCAGATCGAAAACTTCGCTTTGGTATTTCTCCAACGCCTCTTTACCCGACGAAACGGTCGTAATATTCCACCCTTTTTTAGTAAACAGCACCGTTAAAAATTCCTGATTTATTACATTATCTTCCGCCAGAAGGATTTTCACTTTATTTTCAATCCGCTCCGGTAAGACGTTATTATCTTTTTCTACTAAGCCGTTTTCGGTAAATCTTCGTTTTGGCTCCGCCTTATCGTCCCCTTTGATCGATAATACGTATTTTATAAAAGGTTTTATTTTGATTGGCTTTTTTATAAAATGACTTAAAACTTCATACTGTCTTGTTAAAATATTTTGGTCTTTATATAGTCTATAAAAAAATATTACCGGAATTTTGAGATTTTTTTTATTCCATACAATGTCGAGAAATCTTGCTAACCGCTCGGGTTTCTCTATGTTATCGACTATAATTATATCCGGAACGCCGTCGGTATGATGGTTTTTATCTAAAGATTCAAAATATTGAGAAGAACTATCAAAATCGTCGATATATTCTATAGAACCGTTATAAAAAGAAATAATTTCTTTAAAATAGTTTCTGGATATTTCATTTTGATCGTAGTAAAATATTTTTAACTTATTCAAATCGTAAAGATCGTAATCGTCAAAATCCTTGTATTCAAATTTCAAATTAAAATAAAAATCGCTTCCGACTTTCTCAATACTCTCTAATCCTACTCCCCCTTTCATTAACTCAGCCAATCTTCTTGATATCGCCAATCCCAATCCGGTTCCGCCGTATTTCCTAGTAGACGAGCTATCGATCTGACTGAAACTTTTAAACAAATCTTTTTGTTTCTCCGTAGGAATTCCGATCCCGCTGTCTTTTATAGAAAACTTAATATCTATTTCGGTTTCGTCTTTGCTCAAAATCGAAAGAGATACGACAATTTCGCCTTTTTCGGTAAATTTGATTGCGTTGTTAATCAAATTAATTAATATCTGTTTTATTCTCTTCGGGTCGCCGTAAAGGAACTTAGGTATATTCGGGTTGGTTTTGTAAATTATTTCAAGGTTTTTTGAATATACTCTGTATGCAAATTCGTCAAGAGTTTTCTCAATCAGATCGTTTAAATCGAATTTAAGCGTATCAATCTCAAGTTTTCCCGCTTCGATTTTTGAAAAATCCAGTATGTCGTTTATGATTCTCAAAAGAGACTCGGCGGAAGATTTGGCCATTTCTAGATAATTTTTCTGTTCTTCGGATAATTTTGTAAGAAAAGCGAGATTGATCATTCCAAGAATTCCATTTATCGGCGTTCGTATCTCGTGACTCATTATAGCCAAAAACTCGCTTTTCGCCTTGTTAGCGCGATCTGAAGCGTCTTTCGCTCTTTTTAGCTCTACTTCAAACGCTTTACGCTCCGTAATATCAATGAGTACTGTAATAACTTCCGGTTCGTTTTCGTGGGTAGAATTCATCGATCGCGCTATAAACGTTTTTTCAGAGCCGTCCTTTGTTATAAATATTATTTCATATTCTTTAACGGTTTCCCCTGAATTTAGGAGAGCCGAGTTTTTAAGAAAGACCTCTTTTGATTCTAGAGATATAAATTCGACAAACTTTCTACCAATAAGCTCGTTGGGCTCGTATCCTACTATATCGCTACACGTTTTATTTATAAAACTTATCGAGTCGTCTTTATGAGCCATGACTATCTCGGGAAGTTGAGATAAAAGCGATCTGTACCTCTCCTCGCTATCCCTTAACGCTTTTTCCGCCAATCTTTTCTGAAGCTCGACTGAAGTCTGATTGATAAAAGTTTCTATAATGTTAGCGTTTCTTATCGGGTAACCGTTTTTGGAAATAATAATCACATAACCGAATATCCGCCCCGTTCTAGATAGTCCCATAAAATAAATATCGCCGATATCAAGAGTTTTGTATAAATAATCGTTTTGTTCCGTTGTTATATGCCCGTTTGTTATTTTATGCAGATTCCCCTCGTATTTGACGAGTTTCTCAGTCAGCTCAAAATCATTCGGTATAACTATCCTCAGTTTTTTAGTTTTAACTGTTTCTTCAATTATTCGCAGATCCTCATCGTTTGCGTCTATATTCTTTAACGTTAAGAAATTCTGTTTATAATTATATATAGACAAAACTACTATACTATTGTAAGAAATTTCCCTCAAACTTTTTGTTAAATATTGAAATACGTCGGCGTCGTTCGACAATTCTATTAATTCAAACGTTTTATTATAAATATACTCAATAGAAGTTATATAATTTTTTGCTTGATTTTCGGCAATTTTTCTTTCGATTATCTCGTCTCTCAATATTTGAGTCTGCCTCATATCCTGACCGATGAGCATTATTCCTTTAGATATCCCCTGCTCTTCCTTCATCAACGACGCCGATATTATGGCGGCAATCGGCTCGTTTGATTTATTGATAAAATTAACGTTAAGCACGCAAAATAGCAACGAACCGTCTAGCAATCTATCCATCTTTTCGCGAACTTCGTCTTTCTCCAAAATGATGTCGGACAACGGCTTGCCGATAAGATTTCCGTTATCGCTATCGATCAGATCGCCAACCTTCGAATTTGTCAAAATGATCTTCCGGTTCTCGTCAATCAATATCAGTAAATCGCTCATTTTTGACAATACTTGATCGAGCGCTATTTTAGGAGAAAATCCTAAAAAATTATATTTTACAATCGATAGCCATATACCCATGATCCAAAATATGCTAAATATAGACGCCATAGAGGGCGTTTTGTACTTATCAATAT
>JAGOCL010000324.1 GCA_017998755.1 Spirochaetota bacterium
CCAATCAGACGAGTTATACGAAAACGATAGGTTTTGCGCTTCGAAGAAGGATTTTGCCTGAATAGGGCGGTAATTAAAGTAAAATTCAAGGTCGTCTATCGCGGAAAGTTTATCCAGTTTTCTCGCTTTTTCGAGACTTTTCACTTTTGATTGAACCCGACTACTAAGGGTCGCTTTTGCTCTAAATCTATTAATAAATTGTTCTATATCTTTACGCTTTTTTTCATCGTTTATTCGAGTTTTTTCGTAAAGTTCCTCTTCAGAGCTGATTTTTTGATACATTTTCTCGGTATCGCCCGCAATCTTTTTTATCCCTTGTCTGTGAATGGCGACGGTATGCGTTACGACTTTATCCATCAGATTTCTATCGTGAGTGATAAGGATTAGTTCGGATTTCCAGTCGTTTAAAAATTTAATCAGCCACCTAACGCTCAATATATCAAGGTAGTTGCTAGGCTCGTCGAGTAGAAGAAGGTCCGGCTCGGATAATAGAAGTTTGGCAAGATTTATTCTTACCTGATAACCTCCGGAGAATTCCATAGGATTTCTATTCATATCCGACTCTGAAAAGCCAAGCCCCGATAAAATTTTCTCGCATTTCCATACGTTCTCTTTATCGCTCTCTTTTAGTCCCAAAGCGCTCTCTTCTAGCGTCGTATTTTTTGTAAAATGAATATTCTGTTTTATACAACCGATATGATATCCTCTCGGGATAGAAATAGTCCCAAAATCGGGCTCCTCTTCGCCGAGTATTAGTCGAAATAACGTCGTTTTGCCGTGGCCGTTTCTGCCGACAAGTCCTATTTTTTCAAACTTATTTACGTTAAAAGATATGTTTTCAAATAGCGTTACGGCGCCGTAAGATTTTGTAAGTTCAGATATAGAGATCATATTTTATTCCGGTTAATTTTTTAAAGATTGAATTTTTGCGGCATATCGTTTTACAGTTTCGACCTTATCGTTTTGAACCATATATGAAACGACGTCCCAAAGCCCGCAGTTTTCGATAGTTGATACCGCTTTTAGACCCCCAAGGCGGAAAAGGTAGTCTTCCGATACAAGAAGAAGCCGTATTACTTCGTCTAAAAGATTGGACGTCGTATAAATAATCCTTTTAGCGATAATCTCTTTGTTTTTTTTATCGCTGTTTATAAAAAGCTCTTTTATATACTCTACGTTATAAGCGTCGGGTTTCTTAGCGGCGACGTCGCATAAAATATTCAGTATATCCGGCGTAATCTTTTGTTTCTCGTAAATCTTTTTTATTTCGGCAACGCCTTCCGTTTCCATAACAAACATCGAAGATATAGCTTCGCTTCTGGTTTTTGACGACGGGTCTTTACGGAATTTATAAGACAATATGGGAATAGCCGATTTATCTTTATTCAACGCCAACCCTTTGCAAGCGTCGATGCGGACTTTTTCATTATTATGCAACATCATTTTATTAAGATAAGGTAAAACTTCCGCTCCTTCAAACAGACTGATAGAGTAGGACGCGTATTCCTGAACCTTGACTTCGGCGTGTCCGAGATTGTTGTACAAAGCGTCGAGCGACTCTTTATCTTTGAGTTTAGCAAGAGAAACCATGCCGTACATTATCGAATATTTATCGTTTGAGCCGTTTGATATTATTTCTCTGAGATATGGAATCGCCTCGGCCGCGCCCATCTCGCCAAGCGCCAGTATAAGTTTATTCTTGACGTCTATGTCGAGAAAATGCTCGACGTCCTCGTCAGATTTGACAAGTCTGTCGAGTATATCCCCGGCGAGATCGCGGATTTTCATCTGTATTAGAGCCTGAGCGGCCGCGTCGGCTATCATCTTATCGGGATTATCGATTTTACCGATAAGGTACTTACCCTCTCTCAGCCCGCCGATTTTAGCGAAGGCGTTTATAATAGAAAGAAGAGCTTGTTTATCTATATAATCGTCGCTCGCCTCTTTATATAGAGTATCTGTAAGATAAGCCGGCGGATTTTTAATATTTGAAAAATAATTGACGTATTCCAGTTTAGTGTTGTTTAGTTTTACCAGATTATATCTGTCGACGATCAATCTAAGTATATCGTCGCCGGGCGATCGGCCTAATTCTTGAAAATGCGATACAACTTCCGAATCAATACCGTATTTCAACGCTTCTAATACCTGTTCTTTATAAGCGGCTGTTTTTTGCGAATCTCCGGAGGCGTCGCCGGTCTCGTCGGAGTATAAAAACGCAAATGTAACGGAAAGTAGAGTCAATATTATCGTTAATTTTTTCATAGTGAGAATATTACCCAAATTTTTATAAAAATCAATAATTTTTGTAAACTAAAAAAATTTTTTACTGTTATATATAATATAGAGGTTTGTATGAAAAAAATTATTAATATTATTTCTTATCCCCTCGTTCAGGCGCTAGTTATGATACTTGCGGTTTTGATAGCAGAAACGGAAAACTCGTTAATAACGTTTTTATCGTTAATATTATTTTTTGCCGGAGCGAGCGCGGGGATAATACTATCGGTTATTTTTAAAAAGCGCGACGTAGTTATATTTATTTCTTTGATCGCTATCGTTTCGACGGTATTTGCAGTTAATATTTATAGAATCAATACCGCTTATAAGACATTATTACCAGAAATTGAACAATCTCAAGAGTTATTAGGAGTTATAACTGAATATCCCGGCGCTAATGATAATAGGGTAGATTTTTATTTTAAAATACTGGCGGTGAAAAATCCAGGAATAACGGATTTTAAGAAGGTAGCCCCGTTTGATATTGTTGTAAAAGTAAAAAATGGGATTAATTACGAATTTCATAAAGGAATGGAAGCGCGAATACGTAAAAAAATTTCTGTTCCAAGAGATAAAATATTTGAGTTTGAATACAAAAAATATCTCAGGCATAAAAGGATTTACGGAGAAGTATATATTAATACAAACGATCTTGAAATTTTACCCAAGAAAACGCATTTGTCTTGGTATGATAGATTTATGTCCGAAACGATATGGCTATGGAGGGATAAGATTTTATCCGTATTTAAAAGTAGTATGTCCGATCAAAGCTACGGCTTTTTTTCTTCGATATTTTTTGGAAGCAAAACCGAACTTGACGAATCGGTTTTACAAGAATTCAGAGATAGCGGCTTGATACATTTATTGGCGATAAGCGGTCTTCATATCGGTTTTATCGGAGCTATATTTTTTAAGTTTTTCTCGCTTTTTTTATCCAAAACAAAATCGTATATATTAAGCGTACTGTTTTTATATTTATACGTTTTACTATTACCTTCGCAACCGTCGGCTCTAAGAGCGGCGTTTATGTATTCGATAACGGCGTTCTTTTTTGTTATGGGCAACCGAACTTTATCCGTAACGATCTTATCGTTTTCGGCAATCGTTTTACTTTTTATCAACCCTTATTATATATATAACCTTGGATTTCAGTTTTCATATCTTGCGACGCTTGGGATTATCTTATTTAATAAAGATCTCGGTAGATTACTGCCAAAGTTCATACCCGGGAGGATAAAAGATTCGTTATCCGTTACATTTTGCGCTTTCGTATCGATTTTCTTACTTCAGTGGGCTATATTTGGAAGAGTTCCTTTATTTTCTCTGATAACTTCGGTTGTTTTTGTACCGCTATTTGAACTTCTGTTTTCGTCCCTTTTTATAACGACTATCATTTTTTTGATTTTACGAACAGATTTTATTGTAATAATAATGGATAAAGCGATTCGATTTTTTCTACAAACCGTTTCTTTAGCGGGGAAAGTATCGCCGGTAAATTTACCGGATATTCCGGTATTTCTGGGATATATTAGTATTCCGGCGATTTTATTTATATTATATGCGCTTT
>JAGOCL010000325.1 GCA_017998755.1 Spirochaetota bacterium
AGAGATTTGTTGAGATTATCTTTAAGAGAAGACGATATATCCATTCCTAAAGCTTTTTGAACGTTAGACTTCAATTGATTTCGGTTAGCGTCGACCGATAATCTAAAACCGTATCCGTATTCGGCATTGTCCTCGAAGAGAGAATTACCCCAAGCCGGACCTTTGCCATCTTTTCTCGTACAATATGGTATAGTTGGGAATGTTCCGCCGTAAATAGAAGAACATCCGGTTGCGTTAGCAATCAACATTCTTTCGCCAAAAAGTTGCGTTACAAGTTTAACATAAGGAGTTTCGCCGCAACCTTCGCACGCTCCGGAGAACTCGAATAGCGGTTGTTTGAATTGAGTTCCTTTGTATTGAGTTAATTGGGTTCCGTCGGTAACGTTATCCGGAAGTTGTTCAAAGAATGCGACGTTAGCGTTTTCGCCAGCGGCTCTTTCTTCGCCAATTTTTCTGAATTCAATAGCTTTAACCCCTTTATTACCAAGGCACGAATTTATACAATTTCCGCATCCGGTACAATCTTCAATATAAACTTGAATTTTATATTGGAGATTTTTTTCGTTTTTTGTGTTTGATTTTATAGTCTTAAAAGACGCGGGAGCGTTAGCCAGCATAGACGGTTCGATTTGTTTAGCTCTTATTGCCGCATGAGGACAAACTAGAGAACAAAGATTACATTGAATACAATTTTCTGACATCCAGTGAGGAACTTCCGGAGAGATCCCTCTTTTTTCAAGTTTGGAAGTGGATACGGGAATAACTCCGTCGAACGGCATATGCGAGGTAGGTATCTCGTCCCCTTTTAAGCGCATTATCTTTTCAATTACGTTTTTCTCAAAAGCGCTTGCATTCTCAGGTATGAGTTTTGGAGCTTTATATGACTCTGTAATACTTGACGGAATGCTAATTTCAGCAAGGGCGGCTTCAGCTTTGTCTACTGCGTTCCAGTTCATTTGAACTATACTTGGGCCTTTTTTACCATAAGATTTTTCAATATATTTCTTAATTAATTCTATGGCTTCTTTTTTTTCAAGAACTCCAGAAACTATGAAGAAAGCCGCTTGCATAACGGTATTAATCCTTTTTCCTAATCCGACTTCTTCTGCGATCTTGAGAGCGTCTATATTGTAGAATTTAATTTTTTTCTTTATTATAGTCTCCTGCATATCTTTTGTTAGCTTACTAAAAACTTCCTCGTTGCTATATTCTGAATTTAAAAGGAATATTCCGTCTTCTTTCAACTCCTTTAGAACGTCGTATCTTCCAATATAAGAAGGGTTGTGAAGGGCTACAAAGTCTGCGGAAGTGATAAGGTATGGAGATTGTATTACGCTTTTTCCAAATCGTAAATAAGAAATTGTTATACCGCCCGATTTTTTAGAATCGTAAGAGAAATATCCCTGAGCGTTCTTTTCTGTATAATCGCCGATAATTTTTATAGAATTTTTGTTAGCTCCTACCGTTCCGTCTGATCCAAGTCCCCAGAAAATACATTTTTTAACGTCTTCCGGTTCCGTCGATATAATATCTTTTATTTTTAAAGATTTGTTCGTTATATCGTCTTCGATACCAACTGTAAAATCGTGAGTACAAGCTCCGTCAAGATGATCGTAAATAGCTTTTACCATAGACGGAGTGAATTCTTTTGACGATAAGCCGTATCTTCCGCCGATAATTTTGATGTTTTTCCCGTTTAGAGCCGTTAAAACGTCGAGATATAAAGGTTCTCCGATAGATCCCGGTTCTTTTGTTCTGTCAAGGACGGCAATTTTTTTTACCGACGCCGGTAAAACGTTTATCAAATGTTTTACGGAGAAAGGTCTATAAAGTCTGACTTTAATTAGTCCAAGTTTCTGACCTTTTTTATTTAAATAATTGATCGTTTCTTCTATTGTGTCGCAACCTGACCCCATGGCGATAATTATTTTATCTGCGTTAGGATCTCCGTAGTAGTCGAATAATTTATATTTTCTTCCGATAACTTCCCCAACTTTGTCCATATATTTCTGAACGATTTCAGGAATTGCGTCGTAGTACTTGTTTTGAGCTTCTCTGCCTTGGAAAAATACGTCCGGAGCTTGCTGAGCGACTTTTACCGAAGGTTTATCCGGGCTAAGAGCTCTTTTTCTAAAGGCTTCGACATATTTCATATCGACTAAACTTTTGATTGTATCGTAATCGATCATTTCTACTTTTTGAATTTCATGGCTGGTTCTAAAGCCGTCGAAAAAATTTAAAAAAGGAACGCTGGCTTCCAAAGTCGCTAAATGACTGACGAGCGCCAAATCCATTATTTCTTGAACAGAAATAGCCGACATAAGAGCAAAACCTGTTTGTCTTACGCACATAACGTCCGAATGATCTCCAAATATTGATAATGAATGAACCGCTAAGGTTCTAGCTGAAACGTGAAAAACCGTAGGAAGTAACTCTCCCGCGATTTTGTACATATTCGGAATCATTAACAATAATCCTTGCGATGCGGTAAAAGTTGTCGATAACGAACCGGCAGACAAAGCTCCGTGAACGGCTCCCGCCGCGCCCGCTTCAGATTGCATCTCCGCTACAGAAAGAATTTCGCCGAAAATATTCTTTCTTTTTTCTGACGAAGCCCAAGCGTCGCAATATTCGCCCATGTTTGACGATGGGGTTATAGGATATATTGCGGCTACTTCAGAAAACGCGTAGGCAACATGAGCCGCCGCAGTATTTCCGTCAATTGTCTGTTTCTTAAAATTAGCCATATTTATCTCTCCTTATAAAATATTGAAATGATAATAAAATTATTATAAATTTAAGTTAAACATTTTCCATATAATATAATAATTACCGAATTAATCAAATGAAATTTGATTAATTCTTTATATCTGCTTTTATCAAGGATAATAAAAAATATTATTTGATGAAAACGAAAATGTATGTTAAAATCCATTTAACTAAATCCGTTAAAGGAAAAATAATGAAAAATATTGCCGTATTATTGATGGCGCTTTTTGCGTCTTTTTTTGTATATTCTCAGGATTCGGCTTCAGGCGACGTTATGAATAATTATACAATTACATCTTATTTCGGAGACGCCAGAGGGGATCATTTCCATACCGGTATCGATTTAGCGGCTGTCGGCGAATTTGCTTATTCTCTTATGGATTCGGAAATAATTTTCCATAATTCAGAAAAAAACAGAGATATAAACTACGGATTAGGTAATTTTGTAGTATTGCAGTCTCAAGATAATAATTACAGGATAAGCTATTCTCATCTTTCAGACGACCATTTGGACTACAAAAAGAAAATTTATAAGAAATCAGAAAAGTTGGCTCTGGTAGGAAATACTGGTCATTCAACAGGTTCGCATCTACATCTTGAGATTGAAGATCTAAAAAATAAAAGAATACTAAACCCCTTATCTTTTTTAACAACTTCCGATAAATTATCTCCCGTTATTAATGACGCTTTTTTCAAAACCGGCGAGGGCGAAATAATATCATTTTTTAAAAATTCAAAATTAAAAAGGGGGGGTAAGCTTTATATTAGCGCTTTTGACAGAATAAATAATATATCTTCTATTATGACTCCGTACATGTTTAAAGTTATAATTGGCGGAAAAGAAACCAGTATAATTAAATTTGATTATCTAAGAAAGTCAGATAATAACCTTTTTTTAAGCGATACGGATTTTAAATATGAAGATATATATTCCGGCGGCGTCGAGAACGAGTATTTTCTAATGGATTTCAATTCTCTGCCGGGTTTGGTTGGATTCCACATTATAACTGAGGATTTCTACGGAAATAAAGCTGAAATAAGAAAAGCTTTTAGAGTTTTACCGCCT
>JAGOCL010000326.1 GCA_017998755.1 Spirochaetota bacterium
CGACTCGGAAATTATATCGTCCGGCAACCAAAACTTAAATCCGCGCCTATCGATATCTTTCGAGAATAGATTTGCGATTACGAAAAAACCAATAACCATGATTAAAATTCTTTTCATTTTTTTCTCCCTTATATATATATTTAAAGATATTATACCACCTTAGGTAAAAATCTTCCATAAAACTCGACGATCTCATTTATACCTTTAAATTTCTGTCTCCATTTCATTTCAGAAAACTCTTTATTAAAGAACTCCCCATTCTCGGCTAGAGAATCCTTAAACCCTTTGTCAATTATACAGAGATTTTCATACCCTACCTCTTTAATTCTCGCTATTCTATCTACGTCTTCGCCGATAAGGTCGTACTTTTCATCATTATAGGGATTAAAAACCGTAGCGCTATTGACTTCTCCAATACAAATTTTTACTCCAATATTATGAGGATTTGACTCGTCGCTTCCGCTCTTATCCCCGGTCGGATTAAATCTGTTTAACTCTTCCATGTACCAATTTTGTTTGCCAAGTATAAAATAATATATCTCAATAGCGATTTGACTTTTCGATTTACTCTCGGTAAATGGAAAAAACATCATAACCTCGTCCCCTATAAACTTGATAAAATCAAATCCGATATATTGAAGCGCTCCTCTTGTGTACATCAAGAAATGAATTGTTCTCGCTTTCCAGTTTTCGGGATATTCTTTTTTATACTGCGTAGAATTTACAAGATCGACGAATAACAGAAAACCGCTAATATTTTCTTGATGAAGATATATCTGTTTTATATCGGTTTCATTAACTTTCAGAAGTTTTTTATCAATATTTTTTTCAGATAATATGGGATATTTCTTAACAAACTCTTTTAAATATTGATTTGTTTTCTTGTAATCAAAACTGTTTGTAAGAGATATTAAGAAATTAAAATATGAATATTCGCTTTCTCTCAAATACGCCGAATAATTTCCCGTAAATATTTTGGCAAAACAATCAATCGCTTTTTCATACTCCTTTACCTTAACTAAGTTATAAGCTTTTAGAATATTTGCTCGATGTTCGTCAAAATCGTTAGCATAATTGATTTCGACGGCTTCCAACGCCAACTTATATTCTCTATTATTTGCAAGAAACCAACAGTATTGATATAGAAGGTCAAAGTTATTGGGATATTTTTCTATTAATTTTTTATATTCGATTAACGCCTTCTCGGGATCTATAGACTCCAATTTGATAAGACTCTCAATTTCTATTTTTTCAGGGGTAGATAAATTCATTTTTTTGTCTCCGGTTTTATAATTATAGCGCATTTATTTTTTTAGAAATAATATTATCTCTATTTTTTAGAAATATTATATTCTACGAAAGATTTTTGCTAAATCTTATTTTGAATACTTATTAAAATAAAACACATATGTGTCATTCTTATTATAACCGAGTTTTAACGCTTTTTCAAGCCAAATAAGCGCCTCTTTTTTATTTCCCGACTCCCCGTGAGCAAGCGCCATATTAAAAGCTATATTCTTTTTTACATCGGATTTTTTATCAATCAATATATCAAAATATTTACCGACGACCGATATAGTTTTTTCATAATCCTTAGATTTATTTACCAGAATCCAACTTAACAAATTTAACGAATATATAGCCAAATCCTCTTTGTTGAACTTATCAAGATACTCGTCGAAGTATTTTACTGCGCCGCCGTAATCTTCCGTCGAATAAAGCAGGCGGCTTAGGTTGTATAGATCGTTCGCTACGTCGTATTTCTCATAAGCGGATTTATAAGACTTTATAGCGCCTTCAATATTACCGTTTTTTTCATATAAATAGGCGACCATAGATAGAATATTCTGTTTTTCCGATAATCCCAGCGATTCGAGGTAAAATTTTAGCGCCGGTTTATAATCCTCTTTTTTAAAATAATACCAGCCAATCATTTCGCTTACCTTTTCGTCGTATTTATAAAGTTCGTAAGATAATAAAAACGATTCCAACGATTTATCATATTTATTTACTTTATAATAATCCCACGCTTGATTTTTATATTTATCCGCTTTTTTCAAGTCTTCGATCGAATGTTTTTTAAAATACTCGTTTTTAGTAAAAAACTCAGTATCGCCGGTATCGTTGGTAATATCTCTAAAACGGAGAAGCGCGAAGTTATCCTTCGATACGATATTTTCAAACGCATACTTATAATAAAAAAGTTCCCCCTCCCCTTTATACCATTTAGGCCATATTTTTTTATACGATTCTTTATACGTATGAGCGATAAAATTATAATCCTCCCGATACGCGCCCTCGACGTTATGAAAAAACTCATGAAGTAATCCGCGGTGAGAAGTCATAACGCTACTCCCCATCATAATATGCCCTCTGAGCTTTCCGGTAAGGACGTATGGAACGAAATTCAAACCGGATTTTCCTCCCGTACCGTACACATATGTGTCTTCGTTCGGCGTAACGTAAATAAAAGTATCGTAATTATTTCTATTTTCAAAAAGGAGCTCCCCTATATTAGGAGTAACGGTCTGTAAAACCGGCTGATATACGTCGATCGCCTCGACTTTTATCTCCCCTTCGAATAAACGGTATTCGATTTCGGTTACCTTTGAATCGACTTTCCTATATTCATATACGGGCAAAATTTTGCCTTTCGTCAGAAAAAAGATCTCTTTACTAAAAAAAGCCAGCGCCTTATCGTATTTTTCGATCGATTCGTCTTTATGGACATTATGATTATATCGTTTTGTTCCATTCTTTTCTATCCAACGACAATCAAGTTCGTTAAAAATAATTACAAGTATCTTATGTTTATATGCGGCGTTTATTTTACTTTCATTCTCCCGATAATACGAGAATACGTCGTATAAAAAATCTATCTCTTCTTTTTGAATATAATCCCTATATTTCTGAAGATCGGTTTTATAATATTTAAGTCCCAGATTATAAAACTCCACCATTTTAATTTTATTATTATCGACGCCGTAATTTTCAAATTTTTCAAAGAAATATTTAGCAAGAAGATGATTGATATAAGGAAACATATCCGATTTAACGTTCTTCTGATATGAAAAATAGTCGGACTCCAGCTCCAGAATTTTGTCTTCCCTATCCGTATCTTTTAATAGTTGAAAAAGAACCGAATAGATATAAATTTTCCAGTAGGGCTTATCTTCTTCGATATTTAAAACGGGTAAAACCGTCTCTATGGCTTCTTCTTTTTTATCGATATTTTTATAACTTTCCGCAAGATAATACGCTTTTATCAACGGTCTATGGTTTTCTGGAATTAACGATAGATGCGCTATCGCCTTATCATAAAGTTTCTTCTTAAAATATACGACTCCGGCGGAATCAAGCTGTATATATTGAGCGTTTACCCCCAAACCCTTAGATAAATATTCGGCCGCGAATTCAAGATACTCGTAACTCCGAGCGTCCTTATTTTCTGCTAGTTCTTTAGAATAATCGGTAAAAGCGCTTGTTATGAGATATTTAATCCAATCAAACCATTCGGAGTTTTTATTTTCATAATATTTTTCAATATCGCAATAATTTTCGTCTAAATATTTTTTTAGATTTTCGTATTTTTTTTCCTTTTTAAGGACTTCGAAAAACGAGTTATATAAATGTCTTTTGTCTTCAGAGTCGTCGTTGATTAAAGGTATAGCCGCTTCTACGACAATCCCTGCATTCTCAAAATCGTTAAGTTTCTTATAAGATTCCGATAAATACCATTGAGTCGGATAAGTTTTATATTGTACCGGCAGTTTTTCGAGAATATTTACGCACTCGCTATACTTTTCGTTCATATAGAGAAGTATGCCGT
>JAGOCL010000327.1 GCA_017998755.1 Spirochaetota bacterium
CGAACATACTTACGGACTTGGAATTAATTAGAAGGAATACTGATAAATAAACGATTCTGGAGCCACTTGATTGGCAGACAGCCAGTCGTCGATGTTTAACGAGCGGGTGAATTTTTTTTTGGGTTTTAGAGAAGAGAAAATTTCAAGAGCTTTGTTTTGATCGCCGGTTTTGTATAATTCAAGAGCTTTATAAACCAAAATCAAGTCGGCAAATCCTTCCGAAACGGTCTTTTTCATAAGGATCTCGCAAAAGTTGAAAAAAACTTCGCTTGATACGTTCTCTCTTAATATATCTAGCGCCCATTCGGAAGCGGTATACCTCCAGTTTTTATCCAGCACCCCAAAATGACTGTATTGATCACCCATTTTTAATATAATATCGATTATATATTTTTTTATTTTATCGTACTCTTTGGTCCCTTCTTTTTCTAATGATAGTTTGTCTAGAAGAATTTTTTCCAATTTCACGATCGAATTCAATCCTCCGATTTGAGAATTATCAGATCTTTTCCAAAAGTTTTGCGATTGAATTAAAGACTCGTGAATTTTTATAGATTCGTCCAAAAATCCAAGTTTTTGATAAGAATCAGCTATTAAATTCTTAATAATTATAACCTCGTTTACTTTCCAATCGTAAGCTGAAGCGACGTGAAAGTAAGTATTTTGATCCGTAGCAATATTTAATCCGTATTTTGAGAGTTCAAGAGCTAATTTGTAGTCCGTCGGATAAAACCAACCGTCTGTTTGAAAATTATTCAATAACATGGGGACGACGTTTTTAATTAATACAATTTTATCAGAATCAATTACGTCGCCTTTGTTTAATACGTAGTTCTTGAGATAGTGTTTATCGCTAAAATAATATAAATTTTCATCTTCATTATAATTCAACGAAATACCAAAACCGGTATTGATCCAACCAAATTCGTTATTGATCGTCTTGACAAAGTAATAATATTCGGAATCGTAATCGGTCTTAACAGGAAATAATATATCGCCGAAATTCATAAAAATGTAATTTTTAGGGACCTCCCCTATTTCAGAAGGTCTTTCCAAAAATAGGGGAACTTTATTTCTTAAAATGTAGAACGGGTAGCCGTTTTTTAGATTTATAGAATTATTTTTATATAAATTTTCATATTGATCTTTTGCGCGAACGACTTCGTTTATAGATATTGAAGACTTTTTATATATATTTATATAATCTTCTTCGCTTTTATTACAGGAAGCGCCAATTGTAAGAAGAAGCGTTATTATAAAAAAACCGAAAGTTTTCAATATTTTATTCAAAGACGCCTAATTTATTCTTTAGTCGTGAAACTCCAACTATACGATTGAATTTCTTCGATTGACCCAAGTTTTACCTCGACGTTAACCAAATACGTAGCGTTCGCTTTCAACGGAATTTTTGGAACTAATGAAATCGCATTTATCTTTTTTTCATTTATATCGGTTTCAGGCGATATTATAAAACAGTCGACCAATACATTGTCTGCGTCTGTAATTAAAGCTTTTTCAGCTTTACTAATTTGTTCTTTAAAAAGTATTGTAACCGGCGCGCCCAAAGGTTTAACTGTTCCGTTCGGGAAAGGGTCTGGATTTTCTATTCCGTTCCAAGAATAATTAACGTTTATAGCTCCGTCTTCAGGATAAGCTACATAAGTCCAGTCTGAAGAAACGTCGTCGGTCGCTTCCGAATAACCGTAATCAAAAGCGTGTATAGTGCTGTCGCCTGACTTGTAACATCCGTAGCCGAAAGTCGACATTAAAGGATCCATTAATCTTGTTCGATGGTAAATAGAGTTAATGAACAATTCTACTGCGTCGGCGGTTAAATCTGACATACAAAACATTTCTCTTACTCTGCCTTCGTATCCGACCATTTTCAATCTCTCTTCAAGCGTTACGCCGGTAAAGAAAGGATTGTTTATATCTTGTTCTCTTGTAAAAACGTTGTTTTTTATCATGTATTTAGCGTGACCTACGGCCGAATCAGATAATCTGTCGTCTATTGTAAATGTATTTAATTTACAAGCCGATCTAAACGCGTTAAGTTTGTTTAGGATTATTTGTTCCGAATATTTCTGAACCTCTTTATCTATCGAGGCAATTTGATCTTCTTGAGCTTCGGTTCCGCCTGATATGTAAATCTCTAACTCGCCGTTTTTTACGGCAACATAATTACTAATAAACGGATATAACGATAATATTCCCGAATTTACTGCGGTATAAGAAGTTTTTTCTCCGATTGGAAAATATTCAAGACTTTCGCCGTAAGAAGAACCGATACTGCCGTAAAGTTTTCCCCACGGCTCGCCGTTAGCAAGGAAGTCGTGACCTTCGGCGCTTACTTCCGGATATACTCCGTCCCACATATTCCAGTAACCTATGGCGTAGATTTGTATAAAATCGCCGGAATTTACTAAAATATTAGTAGATAAAAGTCCGTCTTTTGGATTGAAAACAAGTTTGCGCGTAGTTGCGGCAAGTTCGTTTTTGAAATCGTCTAAAGGAGTTCCGCCAGTTATTATTACGTCAAGCTCTCCGGATTGATTTTCAATAAGATATTTGTCTTTATTAGGGAATAGGTAGAGTATCCCGTCGTTTTGGCTGGCGAAAGTAGTCCCGTTACCGATATAAAATACGTCTCCAGCGCCAATTTTACCAAGGAGCGCACCCCAATTGCCAAGGTCGTTAGCTTTATAATCGTGACCTTCGCCGTCTGCGAGAGAGTACTTATCCCATAAGCTCCATTTTCCCGACACTGATATCGTGACTTCGTCTCCTTGCCTAACGTAAACTCCGCTCGATTGTTTTTTATTGATTGGTAAAACTTTGCATATAGATTCTGAATAAATAAAAACAGAAATTAATAAATAAAATATAATTGTAAAAACAAATTTCATCTTAGCCTCCAAATATAATATTAGTTATTATATATGAAAAATTAAAAAAATAAAAGAAATTTTATTAAAATCAAAAGAACTACAAAATTTAAAAAATAATTATTAATTAATGTCTATAATAAGAAATTTTTGATAAAATTAAATACTTATAATGGTTAATATTGGAGGTCTAAATGCATATATTATTTCCCGGAAGGCATCATTTACTTACCGATTATCAATTCAAATATATTTATAGATTAATTCAAGCCGGTTTGGACGGCGTTTTGGATATAAACGGAGAGCATATAAAAACCGATCCTAAAGTAGAGGATATAATATTTGCGGTTACTTCATGCAATCATTCAAACACCCGAAGAAATCCTATTCCATTTTATATAAGAGCTATAGCTTTATCAGATTTTTCAAAGGAATTTGACATTCCGGTTTATATAGCCGGTATAGACGACGTTGGTAAAATTGACGATTTTGCAGAATATACCTTGAAAAAAATAGAGCACGAATTGGACGGACGTTTTGATCTTACTCCTAAAAACACTCTTGTTATCTGTTCGACGCCGGTTTTGGAAGAATATGAAAAACTTGGCTTTACAATTTTACCTTCCGAGCTAATGGATAGAAAAACGTACTCTTATAAAACAGACTTACCTTGGGAACTGGTAGAAAAGATTGCATATAGCGAAAACGATTGGAAAAAAAACGTCGCGGTTCTTGAGAAAATGCATCCGTCGTCGTATTGGATATGGAAAAATTACAATATCGGCGAGAAAGTAAAAACTTTATTCTGCGATTCTATGATAGGGGACGACGGCGATTTAACCGAAACAAGAGATTACAATACGTACGTTCGGCAGATGGACGATATAGCGTTACTGAAATATAATGAAACTTCCCCATACGTCAAACCGGGTAGAATAGGAG
>JAGOCL010000009.1 GCA_017998755.1 Spirochaetota bacterium
ATTAATACTGTTATCCGTAGACTCTTTTAATTTATTTAGCTGAATAATGAAAGCGGAGATTTCTTCGTTTACCTTTGATATATCTTTTTCAGAATATTCTTTGATTTTATTGATTTTTCCGAATTCATTTTTCAATTCTTCCTCTTCTCCGATAAAATATTTTACCTCTTTATTTATCCGAAGAGAAATCGCCGCAGTGATACCCATAAGTTTATAGAGGTCTTTGTACGATTCAAAAGGTTGACCAAAGCCGTCTCTTATTTTTAAATAAGCGTTGTCCAAGAGATCCAAAGCCGATTTTTTATTAATGAAAGGATTATAACCTAAATTGTTAAGTTTTAATATATAGTCGTCTTTAATATGAATCTCCAAATAGCTTTTAATATAATCAAGAAAATCTTTATTATAAACAGTATTATTGTTATCCGAAAAGTTAAAAAAAGCGCTATTTTCTATAAAAGCGCAGTTTTCTTTTAGCGTTTTGATTAGAAATGAAGTATCGATTGAAGAGGGAATCTTAACGCTTTTTAGATTTTGTAGAAAACTTTCTTTATAAGAAAGTTTATATGCATTTGCCGAATTCTGAAGTATATCGTTAATATATCCGGTCGGGCAACCTGTTATTAATCTTATTTCATCGACAACGTTTTGAATGATTGTAGCTTTTTTTATATTATTATTGTCTTCGTCTCCGTCGACGTTTATCCATTCTATTCCGAGAAACAGGAATTTACCTTGCGGATCGTTATCTTCAGAATAGGCAAGAAATAAAAATGAAATAATATATAAAATTATGAAAAACGATCTATTCAACTTCATTCCTTTTGTGATAATCCATTATAATATTAAGCGGAAGATAAAACCCTACGTTTAATCCGACATGAACTCCTAAATTTGCCATATAATTAAAGTTTTTTTCATTTAACATATAAACTGTATTACCGGTAGCTCGATCTTTCATTTCCATCTGATTATTAAAAAAACCGCTTAATTGCAAAGAAAAATTGACTGATAAAAAATTAAAAAAAATTGCTCTAACCCCGATTTTTCCGCCAAGACCGGCCCCAAAATGGTTTCCATAGGTTGCGTCGTATCTGTAAGCGTCAAAATAACCGATATTTAAACCAAACCCAAAATAAGGACCGCTCATTTGAACTTGCATAATTTGATTAATAAAAGAATTTGGTAAAACTATGCCAAAAAGTCTTAACATCGGCAATACGTAAACGACTGGCTCTATTAATAATTTCCATCCCATTAATTTTGTATTTATAATAGTTTGCTTAGAGATTTCGGTATAAAGGTCTGTATGAATATAGACAAACTCTGTTTCAACGCTAAAACCCATCATAAACGACATTTCCGCCTGTCCGCCAATACCGCTTGAAAAATGGAAAATCGGGTTATATTCCAGTAGTACCGCTTGACCGCGCCAATAATCTTTGACGGCGCTGTTTTTGGCATTGGACTGATAAAACAGAATAAAAGTAAAAATAAAAACATAAAATATTTTTTTCAATAAAACATCCTAAAATAATATTTATTGCTGATTTTTTTGTTTTTTATCTAATAAATATTCGTAACTACCTACGTCGTTTTCTCTATCCAAAAAATATTGATAACTCTTACTTTCCATTCTTTTTTTTGAGTCTGTATAGACTATGGGAATCTTTAATCCTAAATAAACCATCAACGGATGATTAAAACCTGTAGCATTTGGATAAACGGCGCGATCGAGGAAGTCAAATCTTGTCATCGATATAAATCCAAATACTTCGCGTTTATATTTATTGTAAAAAGTAATATTAAAAAGCAGAAGATAATTTTGGAAATGAGTAAATAAATCGACGTTTAATCTCGCTATAGGATAATCGACATACTTTAATCCGGGCGTCGCTTTTAATATGGTCATATCAAGTCCTAAGCCGATATCAAACGAAGTATAAAGTCCAGCGTATAACTTAAAACCGATATAAGGTATCAGATCAAGATTTAGCGAAGACGGATTGATAGTATTAATCCAATAGGGATTTTCGTTATACCACGTTAAGAGAGTTTTTACTCCAAAAAACAGATATTCCAAATCCAGACCGAAAGAGATATCGGTTGATATATTGAAAAGAGCTTCGCCCGCATTTTTATCCGTTATAATTTTTTGGAAAGGAGCGTATCTCAAAAAGTATGGAGAATATAAACCGCCGTATAAATTTAAAGAAAGAAAAAAGTGAGGATAAAACTCTCGCAATAGTTTAACTTTGTTTAAATCTGCGTTTATAGTTCCTTTGACAATTTGAGGTTCGGGATCGTAAATGTCAATCTTTGAGGTATAACTTCCGTAAAGGAATTTCTTAAAAGTAATATTATGCGTTCCGTCGCCGATTTTCCGTACAAAAGGAGTTATTCCATAAAATATACCGTCTACAAAAACGGAAGTAGCTTTGACGTTTGACGTAAAAAGAGTATTAACGGGTTTAACTTTAAAATCGACGTTTAGATTTACGCTTTCGCCCGATTCAAATAGTTCGACTTCCAATTTTTGCGGAAAATAGAGGTCTTTTTCTAAATACAAAAAATGCTTACCGATAAGAACGTCTTTAAAAATCAAATATTTTTCAAAATCTGATTTCTGATTTTTATCGTCCAAAGCGGCTCTGCTATTGATCTCGTTAGGAGTATTGATGGATATTTTACCTTTTTTGTTTTCCAAATATATATCAATGTTTTTTTTCTCGTCGTCTACTATATATATTGATTCGACAACCGGATAAAATCCGTTCTTTTCAATTGATAATTTATACTCTCCCGCGGAAAGAGGCGGTAGTTTTATCTTAGATCCGTAAAATGCGTAATCTTTTTTTGGAGTCATAAGTACGGATTTTACGTCTCCTTTGCCCGGTATAATCGATACGGTAAATCCTGAAATCAAATTTTTGTCTTCGACTTGATCGGTAACAATTTCAGTTTTTTTGTAATTTAGTCCGGCGAGATTGAAAGCTATACCGGAGCAGGCGTCGTAAATATTCTTAACGTTTGACTCGGTTTGATCAAATGCCGAGTTTATTATTTTACCGTTAGCCATATCGATTAAGGATAGAGAAATAAAAGCTTTTCCGTCTAGATCTATATACTTACCGGTAATAATATAGTTAGAAAATTTACTATTAATTTTTTCTTTATTTTCCGTTAATCCTAATTGAGTAGATTTAATCTCCGCTAGCGCTTCTTCAGAAATAACTGTATTAATTACTTCAAATCTCCCCGTTTTATTTAAGGCAGTCTTGACTCTATCGGTAATATTTCGTTCAATACTGATCGCTTCTTCGGAAACCTTGTTTCCAAAATATTTAATCATATAAAGCATTACTAAAGTTTTATCGTCTTTCGTTAATTCAATATTTTCAGGATAAATTCTAACGAATAAACTAGCAATAATTATTATTAAGAATATTTTTTTCAAAACGCCACCCCCAGTTTGACGCCCCAGATAACATTGGGATTACCGTATTGCGACGCGATATTTATATGTAGAGGGAATCCTATTATAAGTTTGTCGAAAAAAGGATTTTTTACTATTTTGATTACCGTTAAGAAATCCATAGAAAAATAGAAATTGGTGTAGTGAAAATAATTAGATAAATTGTAAATTTTAGAATTAACAGAGTCGGTGATTCCGCGATATAAATTAACGTTATAAGAAATACCAACGTCCAGAATAAAATCAGATAATAGCGCGAAAGCGTTTTTGCCGTTTTCATACGAACTGTAAAATGATTTAAAACCTAAAGGATCCATTATGTATTTTCTGACTGAGAAATTAAAATAAGAAGAAAATAACAAATCGAACGAGATATAGTTATGTCCCGGGGCGGTTGCTCCCGCGCCGTTTGACCAATTATTGCTACCGTGGAAAAACAAAAAAGTTGTATCAAATCGTAAAAAAGAGAACATATAGCTGACAGAAAATGAGTTCCCTACCAACGCTATTTGCCTGGTAATATTATCGTCTAAGATATAATTCATGTTTGATATTACCGGTCCGTCGTCGACCCATAATTGCCCTATCCAGAATTTGAAAGCCGTATACGGATAAGGCGGGAGTCCGCCCTTTTCTTTTAGAATTAATAATACTTTTCTATTATCCGGTTTGCTGATTTTTACGTCTATCTCGCTTTTTCCGTAATCGTCATTGAATACTTTTATTTTATGCTCGCCTTGAGATACGTTGTTAAGAACTAAAGGCGCTCTTTTACCCATTAAAATTCCATCTAAATATATCTCGACATTTTTTACGTTGCAATCTACCTCAAGGCTTATGTCTTGAAACGTCATGTCTACTTTTACTATAGTTTTTTGTGAAAAAGTTTTTTCAAGAACTTCAACGTCGATTTTTTGCGTTTTATACTTATCTGCGTATATTTCTAGGGAATGAACTCCCACCGGGAAGTTGAGTAACGATATTTTACCTCCGGAGTTTGTTACGCCGATTTCTTTATCGCCTAGCTTTATTATTGCGCCTTTTATTTTTGGCGAGGTCTCTATGTTAAGTATTCCCGTTTTTCTTTCTAATGAAAAATCCAGCACTGTTTCTTTTTTTGGCGAAATAGTAACGGTTTGGCGGACGTCGTAATAACCGTATTTTTCTATAGAAATTCTTGCGTCGCCTTTATAGGAATTCAGAATCAAATATTCGCCTTCAACAGTCGTACCAACGTATCCTTCGTCAACATATATATTTGAATTTCCCGGAGAAGTTTTTATCTTTATCGTTCCCCATTGATTTTTATCATTGTAGTCTTTTATAACGCTGTCTGAAATATTTGTATAACCAATTTGAGGCAGATCGAAAAATTTTAGACCTGAATTCCATACAGCTCTTGTAACGTTATTTTCAAAATCCGATTTGTTTATTTCAAATTTTTCGGGTTTGATATCTTTATTATTAACCGCGTCAAATAAAGATAGATTTAAATAGTAAACTTTATTATCGTTTTCGTCAAAATCATAGTGGACGTTATAAAATAAAATATTATCTTTATTGGCAAATTCCATATTTCTGACTTTTTTTGATTCTTCTCTATCGTAAATACCTACAAGAACGTCTCTTTTTATCAAATTTAAAGCGTTCAACTCGTCGTCGGATCTGTCGGCGTAATCTATTACAGGATCATACTTGCCTGTTAAAACAAGTATTTTTCTTAAAACGGTTTCGATAATCTCGTTATATTCTACGACTATGTTTTTAATAGAGGCGTCGCTTGCTTTGTAAGTAATACCGCAAGTTTTTTTTTCCTGAGCGCTTAAAATAGACGCGAACAAAACGGACGCTAAAATAATACAAAATATTAGTTTTCTCATGGTATTCCGCTATTCAACTAAGACAAACGTTTCTAATTTGACCTTCTCTAATTCTTCTTTTATTTTTGTCCAATCGCTCTCTTTTATTTGTTCAGATAAAGAGATACAAACTTCCTCTATAGATTGCTCAATCGTTAGTCCCTGACCTTTTACCGTATCTAAATTTAGAGCAAAAACTTTTGATTTTTTTACGTCGTTCTCTTTCATAGAAATTGTAAGCGTCCCGTCGGTTATAACTATACCGGTATAATTTGGCGGATAGGTTTTTGCATTTAAGGAAAGAGCGAGGATATAGCGCGAGTCGCTAGCCGTATCGACAACTCTGCTATTAAAGTCTTTGATAAGTAATTCTTGTATGGTTTCTTTTACTTCCAAAGCTTTGTCGTCGTATTCAATAAAAACTAGCGGCCCTTCTTTTTTAATATCTACGCTTCTTAAAGTTCCAAGGGCGTTTTCAATATTTTTATAGTCGTATTTATCTAAATAATCCGATGAGGCGCTTTTTTCAACGTCTAATCCGAAAAATATTTTTTCAGACGCAAATCCGATATCTTTTAGATTTATAACAAAAACCCCTTTTTCGTCGGTAATTACAGAGTATTTTTCTTTTTTTGAAATGTAATACATCGGAACGCCCGGGAAAGGCTCATTTTGGAGTTTAACTAAATATACAAATTGACTTCCAAGACCTTTTGTAGAAAAACTGATTTTATTTTGCGGAGTAAAAGATAATTCGTCAAACAATTTTTTAGCTTCTATTTTAGAATCTAAAAAAACATTGTATTCTTTATTTTTAAAATTTACTACCGCTTTTTCTAGCGGAAAAGACGATAACGCCGTATATGAATTTAAAAAAGCGATAGCCGAGCTTTTTAAATTTCCTTTTTCTTTTTCTTCCATACCGGTTAAGAAATATTTAATAGCCGTTTCTTTCGCTACTTCCAAGCGCTTTTTTTGCGTTTCAAAATATTTTTCTTCGCTTAGTCTGTAATAATACCAAATCCCCTGTTTTTTATTATACCAAGCGTCTACTAGTTCCAAACCTGATAAATTTTGCTTAACAAACGTTTTTACCTGTAGCGAAGCGTATTCGGTAGATTTATTTTGATCTTCGACGATAATATCTTCCGCCTCTGATACAATTTTAGTTTCGATTTGACCGGCAAGCATATTTATCGCGGCGTTCATAGCGGATAAATTATCTTTTTCAATATCTCCGGTGTATGAAGAGGAGCCGATTCCGACAAAGTATCCTTTTTCTTTGGGGAAAGACTTGACCCATTTAGGAGCGGTTGATTTCGATTTTAATAAAGAGTCGCCGCTTTTACCTATAGAAGAAATTTTATCTTTATCAATTTTTTTTAGGTCAATACTTGAGTTGACTGAGCTTTTAGCTTTAGCAATAATATCTTCGAATTCGGACGTAATATCGTCATTATTTTGAGAATTGACTAAACTTATAAAAGAAAATAATAAGCAAAACATAAATACTATTTTATTCATATATTCTCCGTAATTTTTATATATATTACAAATTAAATTATTTTTGTCAACAATATTTTACAATTCAATTTACTTTATCTTTTTTGTATTTCAGGTCGCCGACGTATAGCTTGGGTTTGTTTAGATTTTTCAGTACTCTGATAAGTTGTTCGCATTCTTTGTGAACATAACCGTCCGTCGAGACCATGCCTCCCCCGAAGAGAAGCTGTTTTTGCCTTACTATTGATAACAATTTTAATATTTCGCTATCGTTAGGATGAGAGTCGTTAATTACTTCTATTAATCTGTTAGATTCTATAAGAATGTCCATATTTTCTTCAAAAAGACCGTAGCCGAAAATAACCGAATATTGTAATACTATCGAAGTCAATCTTTTTTTTTGATTTATCGATAATTTCATATTGTTACCTTGTTTTTGGTATTGAAATAACGAACTTTGTTCCGACGTTTAATTCGCTTTCTATAGTTATATGTCCATTATGTTTTTTTATAAATTCATTACACAACGCTAAACCGAGTCCGCTTCCCATTTCTCCGTTAGTTCCCGGAGTCGACGCGATTTTATCAATTTTAAACAGATTATCTATTTTAGATTGTTCCATACCTATTCCGTTATCAATAATTATTAAATCGCAAAATTGGTCGTTTAACGAGTAATTGATTATAATTTTACCGCCGGGTTTTGTAAATTTTATAGCGTTGGATAAAATATTTCTCACTACTGTGTTAAACATTTCATAATCAACGTTAACAATAATACCTTCGGGTATATTGTTAATTATCGCAATATTTTTTTGATTTATGTTGTTTTGAAAAATCTCGATATTTTCTAACGCTATTCCGTAAAGATCAAAGTCGGACAATTCAAAATCTAGAAGATTTTTCTGGCTTCTTGCCCATAAAAGTAAATTTTCAAGTAAACTCAACGTGTTTTTTAGATATTTGTTTAAATTGGAGTAAACGTCGTTCTTTTGCTGTTCAGATAGGTCTTTGCTATAATTTAGTAAATCCAAATAGCTGATACAAGAGCCTATTGGCGAACGCAAATCATGGGCGATAATTGAAAAGAATTTATCTTTCGTCGCGTTCGATTCTTTAAGTTCTTCGTTGATTTTAGAAATTTGTTTATGGAGTAAATCTATGTTATTTCTGTTTTGTTGGAGTTTTTGAATATCCTCTCCAATAAGCGTCGTATCTTTAACGACTAAAAGAGCGGATTCGGGGTCGGCGGGGTTTTTAAAAACGCCTAAATTAAAAAATATTGTTTTATCGGGAAGACGTCTATTTATTAAAGGAATGTTAATTTCGCCATTGTTACCGTTTAAAATATCTTGGATCTCTTCGTTCATTCCGAACAATTCGGGGAAAATAATTTCAAGATTTGACGCGTCTTGCAGATTATTTACGCCTAAGTATGATAAAAGAGAATTATCAGGGAAAATCAAACTTAAATCTTTATCTATTGTCGCGTAAAAAATTTTATTGCGCGATAATATAAAATTCTCTATAATTTGATTGTTCATAGAATATTTATACGCTTTTTTTTGATATAATTAAAGAAAAATGTATAAAGAATATACTTATTTTAAATTTACAAGTAATTCCCAAAGAGGACCTTTAACCCCTTTATTGCGTATACGATTTATTAAACTTAAATTCGTCCCTTTTTCCAGTCCCGGTATAATCCAGTTGCGTTTGTCTTTTACATATTCTGTTAAATAATCCAAAATTTCATCTCTAACCGCTTCGGATATGTAAAATACCGGCGTTATGCCTATATCTAAGTCTTTAAACGTTTCAGCAATTTGGGTTCCGGCGTATAGTCGTACTCCTATAAATCCTATCACAGAAGTTGGGGCGGTTAGCTCAACGTTTGCCAGAGTTTCTTTTAAGGTATCCATAGTTTCGTTTGGTCCGCCGAATATAAGACTATGATTAAATTTTATTCCTCTTTCTTTACATATCTCGCAACTTTTAAATATATCTTCCACCGTAAACGATTTGTTATACCCTTTGAGCGTTTCAGAAGAGAAGGCGTCCGTTCCAAAATCAGCGCTGGTTAGTCCGGATTCCAAACATTTGCTAATAAATTCATTATCCGTTAATGTCGGAGTAAAAAATCCGGTCCATTTTATTTTTAATTTTCTGTTTATTATTTCGTTGCAAATTTCCATGGCGTAATTTTCAGGATGGTTGAATACGTTATCTACAAAGAAAATATAGTCAATTCCTTTTGATTTATTCCAATATTCGATTTCGTCCACAACATTTTTTGCAGAACGAAGACGATAGCATCGTCCTTCTAATACCGGATATGTGCAGTAAGAGCAATTATATCCGCATCCTCGTTTCGTTTGAATATTAATACAACCGGAGTATTTATAATATTTGTCGATATCAAATCCGTTTCTATCGGGAAATGTATCAAAGTTAATATCTTTTATAGTCTCAGAATAAAAAAGTTTTTCGGATGGCGGAGCTCCTGTCTCAATTTTTTTTAGGAGCTCAAGGAAAGCGTATTCGCCCTCGCCCTTAATGCCGTAGTCGGCTCCGAGTTCATTCATATAGAGTTCTGGAAATATTGAAAATCCCGATCCGCCGAGAGTTATAGGAGCATTTGAATTTTTTCTGCATATATCAATCATACTTTTATAATAATTCAGATAATTTTCAGCTATTGGGAAACTGTTGTTATCCACGTTTCGAATTGATATTCCGATCGAATCGTAAGTTTTTCCCTTGAGAAAATTTTCAAGCTCGGTTTCAGGATTTTCTAGAAAACAAGCGTCAAAAACGTCGACAATATGCCCGGCTTTAGACAACGCCCCTGCAATATAACTTGCGCCTAATGGGAAAACCGGATCGGGAAATTTTTCTCTGTTTAAAGCTAATATTAACACTTTCATTTTTACTGTCTCCAATAACGTTTTTCTAACTCGGGATTTTCTATCGGTTGATTGACTCTCATCGGATTAATATCAATTCCCCCTCTTCTAGTAAAGAAACACTCTACTAGAAGGTATTTGGGAGAAGACGTCGCGTAAACGTCTGAATAAATTTTTTCGCAACAGGATTCGTGATAATCTGCGTGATTTCGGAAAGAGATAATATATTTTAATAGAGACGAATCCTCAATTATATTATTTGATATATATTTTATATGAACCGTAGCCCAGTCCGGTTGACCGGTTACCGGGCAATTAGTTTTTAAGAGGAAAGAGAACCGCTCTATTTTTTTTGAATTATTTGATTTCTCTGTTTTTAAAAAAAGTCTATCAGGTTTGTAACTGTTTATCTCTACGTCAAGATTGTCTAAAAGATTTTTATTGTTAATTTTTTCAATTGAATAAGAAGAATTATAATCGTACAAATCAATGTATTCTATCGGCGAAAGAATAATATTCTCCAAATCGGTTTTGATTGTCAAAACGACGTCTTTTTCGTCAAAAAAGCGCGTCATGGAGAATCCGTATAAGTAAAGTTTAAGAGATTTTGATTCAACGATATTTAAAGAACTTGAGCTGTAAGCAAAGCGCAACACTTTTTGAATTGGTTTTCCGTTGTTATTTAAAAAGCTGAATTCGTAACAATTCCATCTGTCAAATCCGAATAATCCCGATTCGTCTACGCCGTTTTTTTTTCTACTTTCAGATCTGGGAATAGCGTATAATACGGAAGGGTCGTAGTTTGAGATATACTTAGTCGTTTGTCCTAAAATGTTTTGCGTCATATATTATATTAGTCCGGTTAATTTATTCGAAATCAATGCAGTAATAACCGCTTTTTTGCGGAAAACTTATCAAATAGTAAATCATAAATAATATATTTGAAAGATAAAGTCAAATTTAATTTTTTTGCTATTTTGGAAAAATAATTTTCGTTTCAAAACCGTTTTTAGTATTTAGTAAAATTTTACCGTTAAGCTGGTTAGTTAAAAGAGAAACTATCTTAAAACCGGTTGTTTCGACGTTATCAATGTCAAAATCGTATTGATATCCGACGCCGTTGTCTTTTACTATGAGATTGTACTCGTCCTTTTGGTTTTTAAAAGAAATAAAAATTTCTCCGCTTGAAGTAAAGGGAAAGGCGTATTTTAAAGAATTAGTAAGAAGTTCATTAATTATTAATCCGAAGGGAATACATCGTTCAATCGTTATTTTAACGTCGTCAATATCTGTTTTTAGCGATATGTTTTTATTTTTCGAAATATAATTTTTATATTGGTAGTTTGCCAGATCGTTAAGATATTTTTTTATATTTATGTTTACATAATCGTCCGAGCGATATAAATTTTCATGAATATCAGAAATCGATTTTATTCTTCCTCTGATTTCTTCAAGCGCCGTCTTGGCCTCGTCGTTGTCGCATTTTCGGTATTGTATTCCAATAACGCTTAATATTATTGCCAGATTGTTTTTTACCCGATGATGTATTTCTTTAATGAGAACTTCTTTTTCAGATAACAATAGTTTTAATTCTTCCTGATATTTTCTTGAGTCGCTGATATTCTGAGTCGTAATAAGAATGTCTATTTGATTGTTATAATTAATCGGAAGAGCAAAAACTTTATAGAAGACGTCTTTTACTTGAATTTCAAAATTAATGATTTGTCCATCAAGAATTTCAGTTACTCTTTCTTTAAGCGTATCATAAAATTCTTCGCCGAATACCTCCGAAATATTTTTCCCTATAATATTTGAATGGGCTATATCTTGCGCGTCAGACTCGGAGCCGTAAGTAATCATAAAATCGAGATTTTTATCAAGAATTGATATTTTACCGTTTGGAAAGTTTTTCATGATCGTTTGATAAAAAAGTTCTTTTTGTTTTAATTGCGTTTCAAAAACTTTTCTAGGAGTGATGTCTAAAACCATTGCGATAGATCCGAAAATTTTTTTATTATCGTCAAAATATGGCGTAGCGGAAATAATAGTCCAAACTTCTTCTCCGCTTTTTTTGATAAATTTAAAATCATAAATCTCTTTAATATTATTTGTTCGATCTTTAAGCTTTTCTTTGGCCTTTTCCTTACTTTCTCTGTCCATAAAGTCGAATAAAGACTTCCCTATAATTTCTTGCATATCGTATCCGATAATTTCTGCGAGTTTTTCATTTACAAAAATCAAACTTCCCTTTGAGTTTACGAGACATATGCCTTCGTTTGAAGTTTCAACGATTTTTCTAAATTTTCTTTCGCTATCCAACAAAGCCTCTTCCATCTCCTTTTTTTCCGAAATATCTATCGCATTAATAAAAAAGATAGGATTATTTTTTATTATAATTTTTTCACCCCATATTTCAGTCCATTTATCCAATCCGTTTTTTTTTGTTATTTTAAGTTCTAATCTTGAAAACGAATCATTTTTCTTGAAGTCGATAAGTCGTTTTTCAAGTAAGCTTTTATGGCTAAAATGAACTAAATCAATTATATTCATAGACTTTAATTCGTTTTCAGAGTAGCCGGTAAGTTCTTCTGCGCTCTTGTTTACATATTTGATACCGGCGTTGTTTAGCGCAAAAACAGAACAATTGGTTATGTCAAAAAAAGATTTAAATATGTTACATTCTAGAGTTTCGCGGATATTGATATTTTTTCTAGATTTAATATATAAAATAAGCGCTATTAGAAATAATATCAAATTTGTTAATAAAAAAAATGAAAGTAATAAAAAATTTAAATAAGATTTCACAAGCGGCCTCTTTTGCCCATAATAAATAAAATATTATTTTACGACAATAAATATATTAACAAATTTTATTTATATAAAATGTTATAAAAATAACTATTTAAAAATAATAATTTTTGGTATTATCGATTGAGGGTAAATGTTTTCATTAATTGAAAAAATCGGGGGATAAAATGAACGCTAAATCGATGGATTTGAATTTGGACGTTTCAAAAGACGTTGTTTTTGAAAGTTTGAAAGGTAACTTTTTTTTGAATATTGGAGAGGCGTCCAAGATTGAATATAATAGCGAAAAGTTTGGAAATATTGAACCTGAGCCGGCGGTAACGGTTAACGAAGTAAATAAAATTTCAATAAAAAACTCCGATCTGACGGCAACAGACGTTTCGTTGACTATCTCAAAAGAAATAAAAAAAATTTCAATAATTTTAGGAACCGGTAATATTGCCGTTAATAATTGCGAGGCGCGCTTGGATATTAGTCTTACCAAAGGGAACGCTTATATACAAAAAGCTTCGGCCGGACTTGACATATCGGTATTAGAGGGAGATATCAAAATCGATAAAGTTATTGGAGCCGTATCGGTAAAAGCGGTAAGCGGAGCCGTTAAGATTGGTTCGTTTGAGAAATCTGAAGGAAACATTGAAAGCGAAAACGGACAGATTTTGATTAATATTGAATCTATCAGTAATTCTCTAAACGTTAAATCTAAATACGGAAAAGCGGTCTTAGGTTTGAGCAAAGACGTTGGATGCGTAATAACGGCCAGAGGTAGAGACGTAGTTAGTTATCTTGTTAAATCTGAAGGGGATTCGCTTGGAAGTCCTTCGCAAATAAAAAACGGAGACGGTTCTAAAAATATTACGGCTTTTAGCGCAAATAACAAAGTTATAGTCGCATATAAAGAGGACGTTGATCGAATATCGCCGGATTTTGAGAAAATATTTCAAAATCTTGACGAGCAACTGGATAAAGATCTGAAAAAACTTGCCGTAAAACTGGAAGATATCGGCGAAAAGGCGATCAAATCGGGGAAAAGTTTTTTAGAAAAATTATTAAGTAATATTACAGATAAAAAAGACGGCGATAATATTAAAAAAAACAAACCTACCGCCGTTAATGAAAAGATGGAGATATTATCTCTGCTTAAAGAGGGTAAGATTACCCCGGAAGAAGCGGAAAAGTTATTAAACGCAATAAAATAGATATTTTTTATATAACTTTTAGCGTGTAAGGAAACGACATGGATGAGGAAAAAATTATTAGTATTCTTGCTTCGATATTGCGCGATCTTTGGATAGAGGAAAGAATTAAAGAGGGGTACCACCCTCCCGAAAAGTGTCCAGTTTATGAAAAAAATGGGGATAATGAAGATATTCTCAAAAACTCCGATCTGATTCACTGCAGAAAGTGCGACCCCAATCTTCGAGATTTGAACGATATTGATAGCTTTACTAAAGAAGAGTATCTGAAAAAAGCGGAAGTTTTCTATAAAAAGATGTTAAAAGACGGGATAAAGTTTTATTAATAGTTATTCCTCTTTTTTCTGATAAACCTCTTTATTTCTGAAAAAGCCGTCTTTCCAATTAAAACGCTCGAATTTGTCGACGTTGCCCGATTGTTGAAGTATTTTAATCAAATTTTTATATAAATTTTTTGATAGATTGACGTCGCTCAAATCTATTAAAAATCTGTTAAATCCTTTTTTTGATAGGAAAGGGACTTTATCTAAGATTGAGAATGGTTTTTCGGGTATTACTTCCATAGTTTTGGGATTTTTTACAAGGAAAAAACCGTTATCTCTGTTATCCGTCAAATAATCGGGATAATTTGAAAACGGATAATTAATATTAAATAGTTTTGGGAACGAAAAGATAGTAATAATAAAATTCCTTGCGTCAAAAGTTTGAGTCGAGTCTAAAAAATTCTTTTTACTACTCTCTAGCGGAGGAATTATATAGTCGATCCCGTTTCCGAATAAAAAACTAATAGTATAGCTGTTGAATGCGTAAAGGTTAGAACCGCAAATAAGAGAGATATTCGGAATATTTTTAAAAAAACTCAATTGAGCCATATTATTTATAATAAAATATGTAAATCCTTTCTCAATCATTAAGCCGGCCTCTTCAATTATAGTAGAGTCTTCGTCTTCTCTATGAAAAGGGGGGAGAGACAGAATTATATTTTCTTTACTAAAAGGGATTTTGTTGATATTATCGTTAAACTCGCGGTAGTTTTTGTATGATAATTCAAATATTATTTTTTCAGGTTTGTAGCTTTGCAATAAAAAAAACTGACTGAATTTATTGATTTTTATATATATACCTTCTTTCAATTTGTTTTTATTGTTAATTTTTATTACTTGTGTAGATGGAATTTTCTGAATACCCGGATGCGTTCTATACGGCGTCAGGCTATTTGGAATAATTGATTTATAGCTTCCGGTAAGAGACTGTTTTTTGTATAAATATATTTCATCGCCTTTTTCAAACGAATCTTCTGTAGCGACTTCATATAGATCGTTTTCTTTTACAGAAGTTGATAATCTTAATATTTTAGTAAAATCATTTTTTGCGCTTCGAATCTTAATCTTATCTCCGTCTTCAAGAAAAGATTTTGACTGAAAATAAATTATGTTATTATTTCCCTCTTTAACTACGTTATCGACTTGACCAATTTTAGCGCCGGTTTCGCCCGAAGAAGCGTTGTCTATAAAATCTTTGTTATTTTTATCAAGAAAAAACAGCGTCGTCTTTTTTCTTGCCAGATCGTCGAGTAAGATATTTTCGGCGCGTCTGACAACTTCTTCAAGATCGCTATTTTGGTAGTTATCTATCATATATCTATACGCTTTAACTACCGCCGCCACATAGCCCTCGGACTTCATTCTCCCCTCGATTTTCAGACTTGAGACGCCGCTTTCGATAATGTCCGGAATATAGCGGATTAAACTGAGGTCTTTTGGCGAAAAAAAGAATTTACTATTTCCCGCCGGATCTTTATATAATCGTCTACACGCCTGAGTACACTGACCTTTGTTCGCCGACCTACCCCCGAAATAACTAGAAAAAAGACATAATCCCGACGCCGATATACATATCGCGCCGTGGCAGAATATTTCAATTTCTGAATTGGTATTGGCGGTTATATTTTTAATTTCAGATAAATTTAATTCTCTTGATAAGACGACTCTTTTTACGTTGTATTTTGAAAGAAAATTTACCGCTCTAGCGGAAGATATATTCATTTGAGTTGAGGCGTGAATTCTTAGGTTTGGAACAAAATCTCCTATTATTTTAATAAGCCCGATATCCTGAACAATAACCGCGTCTACTCCAATTTGCGAAAGATATTTTAATAGATTGTAAACTCTGTCTAACTCCCACTCCTCGATAATAGTATTTACGGTTACATAGACTTTTTTATCTAATCGATGAAGTCGATCGGTAATCGACTCAAGTTCTTTATAAGAGAAGTTTTTAGCTCTAAGTCTTGCGTTAAAATCTTTAAGGCCGAGATAGACCGCGTCGGCGCCTTCTCCTATTGCGGCGTTAAGCGCCTCGGGCGAACCGGCCGGAGCCGCTAATTCTATTTTTTTATCAAAAGATCTCAATTTTTTCTTCCTTTATCAGTTCGTATAAATTTTTTGCGTCTTTTTTAGAAACATTTTTTTCTTGAATATCTATAATCTTGTAAGTTTTAATAGACTCGGGAAAAATTATCTTTAATACATCTCCTATTTTTACAATAGTAGACGGTTTAACAACTTTTTCATTGATAAATATCTTATTTTCTTCAAAATATTTATCAGACGAGCTCCTTGTTTTAAAAATTAGCGATATCTTTAAAAATTTGTCCAATCTCATATTTTTTCATCCAATTTTTGTTGCATAATTGATCTAACGTATTCGGCCATTTCATCTTCGCTTGCAAAGTTTTCCGGATAGACCGGATCTAAAAGATATACCTTCAAAATCCCCGGTTTTATTATCAAACTATGGCGATTGTTTAATTCATATAGATTTTTGTATATGACCGGAACGATCGGTACGTTGGTTTTTTTGGAAATAAAAAAAGCGCCGATTTTAAATTTTCCTAGATCTCCGGTTTTAGTTCTGGTTCCCTCGGGCATGACCAGTAGATTTCTCTCTTTTCTCAGTAAAATGTTTGACGCGTCGTTTAGCGACGTTCTTATTTTAGCGGGATTTTTGTTGTCGATAGGTATTTGTCCGAATTTTGTAATAAACCAACCGTATATTGGCTTACTAAAATGTTCTTTTAGTTCGAGTCCTCTAGGGTACCCGGGGAGAACAGTCCCCGAAATAAATAAGTCGAAAAAACTAACGTGATTTGCAACGAATATTACAGGAAATGGAAAGTTATTTGAAACATCTGTTTTTAAAACAGGGAAAATCAGCGTAGAATAGGATAATATACGGCAAACAAACCTTACTAAGGGATTATAAAATTTTTTAGGAATAAATAAAGCTAAAAAAATCAGAAACGATATCGATAACGCCGATAACGTCCAGAAATTTATCCAAAGAATTATAGAGAATGTCAATAACAATATCTTTTTCATATCAAACAATTAATTCCACTTCGTTTCTTTTTATTGAAACTCTAACCGGCGAAGATCCCTCCAATTCGCCGTCGGGCATAAGATAGAATTTCGGCGACGCGTGAATTTCGAGCGAATTGGTTTTGATATACTCGCATCCTTTATCTTTTGTGTGCTTGCCTTTAAAAGCCTTCAAAAAGCCTTTAAGAAACTTAAATCTGCTAATATCGTGAAGAACTATTACGTCCATTAAGCCGTCGTTATGATGGGCCTCGGGGGCTATAATAACCCCGCCGCCTGAGCGTTTTGTATTTGAAACGGTAAGAAAAAAAACTTTTTTGGATTTGTACTCCTTAGTCCCGCCGTCGTAGACGATTTTTGTATCGTAAGGTTTGAATTTTCCAAGCGACGAGAAGACTCCTATAAAATAGGATAACGCTCCGAATTTTTTATTAAATTTCAAAACGCTCACCACAATATCCGAAACGAATCCCATACCGAGAACGTTTATACAGTAATACTTGAAATTTCCCTCAATCTCCTCAACAAAAAGGAGATCAAATTTTTCCGTATTTTCGGCTTTTTTATAATTATTTATAGCGTCGTCGAAAGTTAAAGCGTTAAAATCTCTTAAAAGCGAATTACCCGAACCGGACGGTATCGGAAAAATAGGAAGCCGCTTACTTTTGTCCAATTTCATAAGAGCGTTCACTACGGTAGAAATCGTTCCGTCGCCTCCTACGGTAATAATAAGATCCCGCTCTTTGCTAGCGCAAATGGTATCGACGGCTTTGATAGAATCTTCCTTGGTTTCCGACGCGAATACGGCGATGTCTTTGAATAAACCTAATTCTTTAAGTTTCTCGTAATATTCGTTAAACATAATCTTAGCTTTACCGCCCGCGGCGTTGGGATTGTATATTATAGCGGGATTTTTATAATTAAGAGCCATATTACCGTTCCTTGATCGATAGATTATTAAAGATAATATTATAATTTTAAGTATAAGTCAAAAACTATTGAAAAATATAAATTTTTATTCTAACTTTATACTTAGAAAGACGGCATAATGCAGTTGTTGAAGTTGAGACCGTTGTGAGTGGGATATATTTGAGTCGGA
>JAGOCL010000010.1 GCA_017998755.1 Spirochaetota bacterium
ATTCCAAAGCGGCTTTTGCGCATCCCATAGCGTTATACGCCGGAAGCGCTCGAACAGAACCGATATAAGTCAGCGTCATAATCGAGCCGCCCCCTCTTTTCTCCATAAGAGGAATACAGTATTTAGACATTTTAATTAAAGTGAAACACGAAACGTCCATAGCCAGTTTAAATCCGTCGGAAGTCGAATTTGTAATTCCGCCGGCAAGCTCGTTTTTATTAGCGAAAGCTATACCGTGTAAGAATATATCCAATCCGCCGAATTTTTTATCGATTTCGGTAAATAAATGATGAAGATGATCGTTATTTGTCGCGTCGCACTCTATCATCAGCTCTGTATTGAGATTTTCGCTTAATTTCTCAAGCGTCTCTCTCAGTCGCGGTCCCTGATAAGTCAATATTAATTTCGCCCCCTGATCGGAAAATCCCTTCGCTATATGATAAGCGATCGAATTTTCGTTAGTTATCCCCGTTACCAACGCTATCTTATCTTTTAATATCATAATATTTCTCCATATTTTAGATTTATACAATTAATATATTATATCTATTCTATTATTGCAACAATTATTATTTTTAAATCTGTATTTTTATTTTATATAAATCTAATTTTTTTATCGCGAAATTTTTATTTATTTGATATAATTTTACGTATAAGAAACCGCGCATTCCTCAGTTAAGCGGATTTATGTTTCAATAGGGGTATATATGTTAAATAAATATATAAGCAATCTAAAAGAAAAATATAATACTAAAGACTATCTTGAGCATACTTATAGAACGCCATTTGAAAATTTATTAAAAGATTTTATAGAACAAGAGATAAAAAAAGATTTCATAATAATACAAGAACCCAGAAGAGAAACTTTCGGGGCTCCGGATTTTAAAATTGTCGATAAAATCAATAATGTAATAGGTTATATAGAATGTAAAGATATTAATATTGACATTATAAGAGAAGTTAAATCTAAACAGATTGAAAAATATTTATCGATTACCGATAATTTAATTTTTACTAACTATATTGATTTTATTTTATTTAAAAACAAGCAGATTTATAAAAAATGCTCAATAGTTGATATATTTGATTTAGAAAAAAATAAAGTAATAATCGCAAATGAAAATGAACTCAAAGAAATATTAAAACAATTTTTTTTATCCAAACCTGTTGAAATAAAAGATTCAGAAAAATTATCTATCGAATTGGCCGGAAGAACTAAAATACTAAAAGATTTAATCTTAGAAGAGTTAAACGAACATATAGAAAATCCTTTTATAAAATTTTTTAATATTTTTAATAAAACAATCATTAACGATCTTAGAATCGAAAATTTTGCCGATATGTATGCGCAAATAATCGGAATCGGATTATTATTTCTAAGGCTGTCTAAAAATGAAAACATCACAAAAGATAATCTGCTGACGCAAATACCTAAGTATATTCCGCTTCTTAAGGACTTTTTTCCTAACGTCAGTTTCGACGAGTGGGATCGGGATATATTATGGATACTTGACGATATAATTTGTTTGATAAATTCTATCGATAAAGATTTTATAAAAAACGCTCTCTCGTATAAAAATATGTCTTTAATAGAAAAACGAGATACAAACTTAAAAGACCCTTTCATCCATTTTTATGAATTATTTTTAACAATTTATGATAAAAAACTAAAAGCCGACAAAGGCGTTTTTTATACGCCAGAATCTGTCGTATCATTCATAATAAGAAGTCTTGATATAATTCTAAAAGAAAGATTATTAATAAAAGACGGTTTTGTAGAAAACAAATTGAAAGTTTTGGATTTTGCATCGGGAACGGGTACTTTTATTCTTGCCTTAATTGATTATATTAAAATAAGTTTATTAAAAACCGGAAAGAAAACTCTTTTTGACAGCGAAATAAGAGAACATATTTTAGAAAATGTTTACGGATTTGAAATTTTAGTCGTTCCGTATATAATAAGCCATTTACGTATTCATGAATATCTTGAAAGTAATAATTTTGTTTATGATGGAAATAAGAAAGAACGCGCCGAGATATATCTCACTAATACGCTTAATAACGAAAAAGCGGGACAAACCAATTTCTTTACAAATATCGATGAAGAAGCCAATTTGGCCGATAAAGTAAAAAATGACGCCGACATAATGGTAATTATGGGCAATCCTCCTTATAGTAATTATTCTCAAAATAAAGCAAAAGATGATAAAAATAAATTGACTTGGATTGGCAATTTAATTGAAGAATACAAACCAAAAGGCGAAAAAAAAATAAATCTTGATGATGATTATATTAAATTTATAAGATTTGCTTGCTGGAAATTACAATCAACCAATAAGGGCGTAATAGGAATAATTACAAATAATTCTTTTTTAAATGGAATAACTCATCGGAAAATGAGAAAGATATTATTGAACTCGTTTGATGAAATTTATATATACAATCTTCATGGTAATGGAAATATTGGAGAGGTTTGTCCTGACGGAAGCCCTGATAATAATGTTTTTGATATTAAGGATGCCGGCGTTTCAATCAATTTTTTTATTAAGAAAGATAATAAACCAGATAAGAGCGCAAAATTATTTTATTCTGAATTATTCGGAAAACAAAAAGATAAATATAATTTCCTTTATGATAATGATATTAACTCAATAAAATTTATAGAAGTTGATTATAAAGATTTTAACGATGAGTTTTCTAAAACTAAATGGGGAAATACTTTTTCAGATGTTGGCGATCGTAACATAAAATTGTTTGACGATGGTTTAAATTTTTTTGTACCCAATAATTCAACTGATTTAATTAAAACATACGGCAACTTTTGGGGTATGAAAGATATTTTTAATTTTTCTGGCACAAGTATTAAAACTGAAAGAGATTTCTTAACAATTCATTTTAACAAAGAAAATATTAAAAAAGTTGTTAAGGATTTTATAGATTTGGAAGAAGAAAAAATACGAGATAAATATAAAATACAAGCTGATTCCAGAGATTGGAAAATTATTCTTGCAAAAAAGGATTTAATAGAAAATAAGGAAAAAGACTGTTATAAAATTATACAGTATAGACCATTCGATTTTCGTCATACTTTTTATACAGGTAAAAGTAAAGGATTTATTGGCACGCCTGGTTATGATGTTGCTAGTAATTTTTACAAAAATAATATTGGTTTGATATTTAAAAGACAATTTAAATCAGACAAAGAGTTTTCCTATTCTTTTATAACAGATAAAATTACTGAGGGTTGTTTATTTGAAAGCGCTTATGCAAACAATTCGTGCGCTCCTTTATATTTATATTCTGAAGATGATATAGTTGACAATAACGGTAAAGAAACAAACTTTACCGAAGATTTTAAAAGATTCATTGATAATAAGTACGCGAATAAAGCGCCGGAAGAAATATTTTATTACATTTACGCTATTTTATATTCTCCTACATATAGAAAAAAATATAATGAATTACTAAAAATTGATTTTCCGCGAATTCCTTTTACAGAGAATGTTGAAATATTTGATAAAATTTCTGAAATTGGCGAAAGGCTAACAAATTTACATCTTTTAAAAGTTAATCCCAATAGAGATATAGTTAAGTTTGAATGCGATAGTCAAGATTATACCGTTAGGAAAGCGGAGTTTAGCGATAATAAAATATGGATAAACGATTCGGTTTATTTTGATAATGTTCCTGAAAAAGTTTGGAAGTACTTTCTTGGGGGGTATCAAGTATTAAAAAAATGGCTTGAATATAGAAAAGAAGCGAGTTATACGCTGACAAATAGCGATCTAAAACATTTTATGAATGTTGTCAACGTCATTAACGAAACTTTGGATATTCACGATCAAATTGACAATTTAACAAAAGATTGGATATAAATAAATAATTCTATAAATTTATCTAGGAGGGCGACTATGAAACTTGAATATTCAAACAAAATGGATAAAAACCTTGTCGAACTTTTTTACGGGGCGATAAAGAAATATCCCGACCATGATATTTACAGATTTAAAGACAAGTCCGGCAAATTTAACTCTATAAAATATAGCGAGTTTTACGATAAAGTTTGCGATTTTGCCCGCGGACTTATAGAGCTAAAACTCGACGGTAAGCGTATGGCTATAATATCGGACAACTGCGTCGAATGGATGATCGCCGTTCTAGCGTCGATGGGCTTAGGCGGAACGGACGTCCCGAGAGGTCTCAACTGCCCCGACGGCGAATTGAAGTATATCTTAAACAACGCCGACATTGACTATATCGTAGTTCAAAACAGAGACGCGTACGACAAACTCAACCGGATAAACGTCGGAAGCGCATTAAAGAAAATAATATTTAACGCGGACGGAATAACGCTCAAACCTAGCGAGCAAACTTTCGAAGATATTTGTTATCAAGGAAGAAAATCCAGAAACGGCGACGACGACTTTTTTATCAAAAGGTTTGCGCAAGTAAAACCGGACGACCTATGTTCGATAATTTACACTTCGGGAACTACCGGCGATCCCAAAGGGGTAATGCTGTCGCATAAGAATCTGACATATTCTCCGACGGAAGCGCCGGGGAGAGTTACCGCTTACGACGACGACCGATGGATGAGCATTCTACCGATATGGCACGTTGGCGAGAGATTTTTCGAGTTTATGGGTATTATTCACGGCGTAACGCTTATTTTATCTTCCATTTACGCAATGCGAGAGGATATGATCAAAGAGAAGCCGCGCCTTATACCCGGAGTGCCGCTTGTTTGGAAAAAAAGTATGGACGGGATTATCAAAGGAATTGAGGATAGCGGCAAGGGTAAAATATTCCATTTCTTCTATAATAAGAGCTTGAAATATATAAAAGCCCGAAGAGTCCTTAGAAAAAAGGATATTAGGTTTAAAAAAGCGGAACTTTTAGAAAACATTTCCGCCTTCTTCATAACGCTTATTAATCTTCCGTTTCATAAACTCGGCTCGGCTTTAGTTTATTCGAAGATCAGAGCTAAAACCGGCGGGAATATCAGAACGATTACTTCGGGCGGCGGCAAACTTCAAAACGAGTGCGACGATTTTTTTGAAATAGTCGGGTTCGATATGATAGACGGCTACGGCTCTACGGAGACCGCCGTTATAGTAACCCTTCGAAGCGACGACGACGTAAAGTACTCGATCGGAAGAGTAACTCCTCGAACTTCTTATAAGATAGTAAACGAGCATTCCGGTAAAATTTGTGAAATCGGCGAAACCGGCGTTCTGTTTGTCAAAGGCGATCAGATTTTTATGGGGTATTATAAAAACGAAGAGGCGACAAAAAAAGCGTTTGATAGCGACGGCTATTTTAACACAGGCGATCTTGTATGCGAAACGACTACGGGTAATCTGGTATTTACCGGCCGCGCGAAAGACACAATTGTGCTCGCTAACGGAGAGAACGTCGAACCGGAGCCGATCGAGATGGCGTTAGAAGATTCGTTGTATATAAAATACGCTCTGGTAAACGGACAGGACAAAGAGGGATTATCCGCTTTGATAGTTCCTAATGTCGATAATCTGAAAAAGGTATTTAAATTTGACGAAAAAGCCCCGGGTATATTATCAGAAATACTAAAACAAGCCGAAGTGAACGATTTCTATAAAAAAGAGATAAAAAGCAAGATTAATAGTTCTAAAGGATTTTTATTTCACGAACTTATTAAAGACTTCTCGTTATTGCCAAACGATTTTGAAGTCGGCGTCGAACTTACAAACACTATGAAGAAAAAACGTAACGTTATTATGGAGAAATATAAATAGATCGTCAAAAAAGTCGCTCGACTTTTTTGACGATTGTAAACTTATATCTTCTTCTTCGCCTCTACCATTTTATCATGCAGTCTATCCGCTTGCAAGCAGAATACTTCTATCTGCGCTTGCGTAACTTGAGTAAACGGATTGCCGTCCGATTCTATCGGCAGGAACGGAAGATTGTGAACTCCCATTTTATCGAGTTCTTCATAAAGCGGATATTTATGCGACAACGCAATCTTATGAACGAGATTCATATTATTCTTTAACAAACTTTCTACCATACGAGACGGGAGACACGCAAAAGGCCCTATCGATATTACTCCGCAAGCGTCGTTCAAGATATATTTCAAAGCGGCGCCGGTAGTTATAGGCACCTCGCCTCGCAGATGCGGGCTAACTATCAGTCTAGACGAATTTATTATCTCTTTTATATTAATGTAAGTCGGCTTGTAAAATCCGCAAGTAGCAAAAATATCCTTGATCTGTTTATCGATTTTTTGTTGAAAAAACGACTTAAAGTAAAAGTAAATCTTCTTAAACGGATGGACGTTAATTTCCGTCAGGTCGTTCATCAGACAATAATCGATATAAAACAGGACTTCCATAAAAGGCACAATGTGAGCTATAAATCCCTTTTCGGCGAGAAACCCCTCTATATTCCTTCTCGCGAAATGATCGTTTCGAACGTATATTTCTCCGGTAATAGTTATGAATTTCGCGTCGTCTATCTCCATTTTTCTGGGGATTTCAGAAATACGCTTTGCCGATAGTTTAAGTCGTTTATTAAGAGACATCTTTTCGCGTCCGCCGAAATTCTCTGTGATTTTGGTAAATTCCTCCTCCATAACTTTCAAGCCGTACTCTTTATCTTCGGCGAGAACAATTATGGCGTTCTTTATAGTTTCAAAAACGTCTCCAAGAACAAAAGATTTAAAAAGCGTCAGGAGTAACCCCGTTCCAAATCCGGCGTAACCTTTTCGGTCGTCGAGTCTGAAAACGGCAAAGTTCTCTATTTTGTTTCGTTTAATAAAACTGTTAAATCCGTTGTAATACTGCTCCAATCGGCATGGGGAAGTATCCGTAGCGTGTAGAAGCACCAACGGCTCGCCTTTTTCATGATGATCTCTGATGTATGTCATCATATTACCCATCATTATAGCTAACGGAAGGCACTCTTTACTCGACGACTGAGAACGACCGAGTTTGATGCTCTCCATCGTAGTCGGCGGTACGAGTCGCCCTTTGATACCGATCTTATTGAGGTATTCGTTCGCCGGCCCCATAACGTAACGAGACAAAGACGGAAACATAAAAGTATATTTATCGGATTTGGCGGATATAACCGTCTTTCCGTCGGAAAGATGAATCTTCGCTTTAAATCCGTCTCCTTCTATCCAAGCCGGCTTGAAGTTATCAACCTCTTTTTCTTCCAATTTATTATTTTTCTGTAACTCTCTGTAATATTTAACAACGTCCAAGAACGCTTCTATTCGGGTATTGACTCCGGCGTCTGCGCTGTGACTGTCAAGTTCCAAAGTTAGCGACGGTTTGCCTTCGAGCTCTTCACGGAAGAGTTCCACCATAAACGAATCGGGACCGCAACTGAAATTCGTTATAAAAGTTCCAAAGAGTTGCGGATGCCTTTTGACTATCTGAACGGCTTTTAAAATGGTTTCCCCCATACCCCAATGCATAAACGGCTCGAAGGTCTCCTCTTCAAAATTTAGTATATCGTAAGGAAATATCTCGATGCCGCGCGACGTGAATTTTCTGGGAATTCCAAGATTCGCTTTTTCGGTAAAAGCGTTATAAGGTCTACCAAAAAGAACGACGCCGATTTTATCGGGATTTTTCTCGAGTTCGGCAAGCAAATCCGCCCCTATCTTTTTCATTTCCGCAAAAAAATCCCTTTGCGCCTTTAACGCCTCGTCGAAAGCGACGGCGGCGTCGGACTCTTTACAACCGAGTTTATTTGCGGCAAGTCGAGTAAAAACTTTTTTCTCCCTATCGATGCCCCGCGAAAAATCCAGTAGCGGTATGAGCATCTCGGTATTACCTATCTTATCTTTAAAAGTCGCCTTCATCGTAAAGGGCTCGCCTTGATTGAAAACGCACGCTTTCCTATAACCGATTTGCGTTGAGCAACTATCGCATCCGCCGTCCGTCTCGATCTGAACAAGATGCGGCATAAATATATAGTCCGGTTTCTTTTCTAAGAGATCCCAGAAAAAACCGTGAGCCAACTGCATCGGATAACAGAATGAAGATAATTGAGACTCCTCCCCCTCTTTTGCGCTATGTTCCGACACTATGACTTTGAAACCAAGTTTGCTAAAAAAGTTATAGTATAACGGAAAATATGTATTTGTATAAAAACTTCTATTAATACCTATAACTTTGTTTTTTGTCGTCGGATGTTCCGGAGCGTATTTCCCAAAAAGGAGCTTTTCCCTTCGCGATACTATATCCAGTCTGTCTTCGTCAAATTTCAATTTATGGATAATATTGTAATATTTATTGCAAGCGCCGCCGAATGCGTAAGTCTTTCCGTCTATAACTATTGATAAAATTTCGCAACCTATGTCGCACTTCTCCTGACCGCCGGCGCACTTGAAGTTTTTACCGTAAGTTACTTCTCTATTAATAAGAGTATCGAGATCGAATTCGACCTGTTCCAAAAGATTGTTGTCGAGACGCTTTTTCGCTTCGAGCGCCACGCCGAAAGCTCCCATAAGACCCGGATCCGGCGGCACGATTATCTCTTTACCGGTTAGAGCCGCCATCGCGACGGGCACCGCTTTATTATAACATACCCCGCCTTGCATGAAAACTTTTTCGCCGACGCGTCTATTTCCCTTTACCCTGTTGGTATAATTCATACAGATAGAATATACGAGTCCCGCGATCATATCCTCTCTATTTATGCCTTCCTGACTCGCAACTTTTATATCCGAACCAATAAACGCGGCGCATTGATCATTAAAATTCGGCGGATTTTGCGCTTTTAGAGCGATATCGCCTATATCTTCCATTTTTACGCCCAACGTTTCAAGCGCCGACTCCTCAAGGAAACTACCGGTTCCCGCCGAACACGCTTCGTTCATAGCGTAATCCGCAGGCACTCCGTTCACAAGATATGTGTACTTTGCGTCCTGTCCGCCGATTTCGAAAATAGTGTCTACGTCTTTATCGAAAAAAACGCTCGCCGCGGCGTGGCAAATAATTTCATTGATAACGCATTCCGTAAAACCGTGAAGTCCTACTATCTGACGCCCCGATCCGGTAACGCCCAAAGCGATAATTTTTATTTTTTTACCGGCGATTTGCCTTTTTATCTCTTTATAACAATTTCGCGCGGCTTCGACGGGATTACCGTTAGTACGTAGATATATATCGGCGACCATTTTATTATCTTTTTTGTTCAACAATATAGCTTTTGTCGTGGTCGACCCGACGTCCACTCCCAGTATACAGACGTCGTCATCTTCGGGCTTACCGTGTTCTATAGATTTAAATTTAACTTTATCTATCGAGCCGGAAAGTTTTTTCAAGAATTCGAACGAACTTTTCCCTTCTATATAGACGCTTTCTATACCGTTATACGGTTTTGTCTCATGTTTCAAGCCGTATAGCGCCGCCCCGAGCGCCTCGAAATAATAAGATTCTTCGGGAATATATAGTTTATCAACCTGTTCTTTTAGGAAATTTACGACGACGCGGTTTTTTGTTACTCCTCCGGTCATGATAACGTTCTTTTTAGGAATTGAAGATAGTAGTTCTGTAATTTTACCGGATATCATTCTACACAAACCGGCCACAACGGCGCCTTTAGACTCTCCGATATTTAGCGCGTGGGTGCAGTCCGATTTACAAAATACCGAACATCTCCCCGATATCTTATGAGGATGTTGATTTTCGGCTAACGCGATCGCCTCTTCAGCATTCAGGTTCATCCTGCGAATCTGCTGTAAGAAAAACTCGCCCGTTCCCGAAGCGCATTTATTCCCGATATATACTTTTGATATATGATGATCTTTATCCAGCTCGTAAACTATCGTCGTCTCTCCCCCCGCAGATACCAACACATTATACTTTTCGTCGCCGAGATTGAGATATTGTAAAGAATACTCTATCGCCTCCGGTTCGGTAATAGTCGTCAGATTGACGTTTTCGCGGAATTTCCTGCCCGTTACGGTAATTCTGTCGAATTTCGAGGCGTTTATCCCGCCTAAAATATCCAAGAAATTCTGTTTTGCATTCCCTTCATGCGATTTTGCGATAATATTATCTATCTTAACTTTTCCATCAACTTCGCTAATCTCAGCAAAAGTAATTGTCGAAGCCCCTAAACATATTCCAAGCGATTTCATAAATTCTCCGATGATTTTTAATTCTAATCAATATACAAAATTATTATCAAAAAGTCTAGTTTTTTGTACTGTTTTACTTTTTAATATATTTGTATTGACGCGTATGTTATGGAAATCAAAAACTCATGGGATTTGGCTACTAATGTATGTTCTTTTATTTAATCATCATAAAATATTGTTTTACTCTATGAAAGATTAAATATTTCTTGATAGTCCCCTAATAAAAGCGCTATACTCTCAATGGATACGTTTTTTGATTATTTGTTATTTGGCAGTATAATTTTATCAGATAATATAGGATTTTTCCCCAAAAAAAGCCGCTTTAATATATTTTATCGTTTAAAAGGAGATTTGTTTTATGAACAGAATAGTCATTATTTTCTCGCTATTTTTTGTAATTATGTCAATTACTTGTTGCAAAAAAGCGAGCGAACTATGAATTATGAAACCGGAATGATTGACGTTGTGGAAAAAGAATTAATAAACGGAAAACTGATAATAATAAAAGAGACGGAAGAATCTCCGGAATAAATTCGCTATATTATTTCAAAGCAGATGTTATATTTGCAACAGTTTGAAAAAATATTATAATTAGGCATGTTTTTCTCTGTACTCTGAAACGCTTTCATAGTAGATAGATTTTTTAAAAAACTGGAATTTCCCGTTTTTTAAAAAATCGACACATATGTGTCGTTATTTCATCGAATAGTCGCGAAAAAAATAATCAGGCCTATTTTAAAATACCGTTACTCTCATAGGGTTGATAATAGCGCCGTATCTTCTCACTTCAAAGTGAAGATGACTGCCCGTTGATCGTCCGGTCGAGCCCATAAGGCCTATGATTCTGCCCGCTTCGACCCAAGTACCGTTTTTGACAAGGAATTTACTCATGTGGCCGTAATAAGATACGTATCCGGAAGTATGCTGAATTTTAATCGCGTTGCCGAGCGGCCAGTAAGAACCTACAAATATTACTTTTCCCGGAGCCGCCGCGTATATATACGAACCGGGGCTATTTGCTATATCTACTCCCGAATGATACGATCTGAGTTTCGTCCACGGGTCTTTTCTATAGCCAAAATACGAGGTAAATCGTCCGTAGCACGGTCTTCTGAAATATTCGCCGAGAAGAAGTTGTTTTGAAATATTGTCGTGATGAATACCGGGAATAAAAACGGTACTAACGTCCGACGAAGCGTCGCAATTATTTACTCTTAAAATTTCCTCTTTTTCTACGCTGTATTTATTGGAAATTTTTTCAAGGTTGTTATTTTTTGTTACGTTTTCTATGATACCATCTTGATTGGGAATCATAACTTTAGTTCCAAGTACAATCTTTGAAGGTATAGTAATATTGTTAAATTTGATTATCGTTACTTCGTCAATTCCAAATTTACCCGCTATACTGTGAATTGAGTCGCCGACTTTAACGTAATAATCCAGATGCGATAACGGCGCGGATATCGTATCCGGCGTATAAGCTCCTCCGACCCCTTCCTCGCTTGAGTTATTCTTGTCGTATAAACTCTTTACAGATTTTAGATTTCTTTGTTTGATAAGAATATTGTTGTCTTCAAAGAAACCTAGCGAAAATATCGCAAATAACATTAAAAAAAGCGTTAGAGCGCTAACTAAGTATAGTATTATAAAATTAATTTTATAGTCTTTGTCCATTTTTCTTCTTCTAATCATAATAATTATATCGGATTTTATAACATTATCTTTAACGGGTCAACCAATTTCCCATCTTTTCTTATTTCAAGATGAAGATGCGGCCCTGTGCTTCTGCCCGTCGATCCTACTTTTCCGATAACCGCCCCCTGATTTACAAAATCTCCTTTCTTAACGTCTACTTTATTCAGATGGGCGTATAATAAGATTATATCATCATTATATTTAATTTCAATATAATTTCCATAAACTTTATTTTTTCCGACAAAAGATACCTCTCCGCTAGTTACCGCGAAAATTTTAGCGTTGAGATCGTCCTTAATATCTATACCCGTATGAAAACTGTACGCTTTTGTGAAAGGGTCTATTCTAGGTCCGTATTTTGAAGTTATTTTCCGGCTTTTTAGCGGCCAGAGATAAACTTCCGAATAGAACCGTTTTTTTTCATAATCCGTCATTTTTGATCCGGGGATAAATAAATAATCTCCCTCTACAATTAGAGAAGATTCTATCCCGTTGGCGTCTGCTATATTTTCCCACTTAACGCCGTATCGATTGGCAATTTTAAAAATCGAGTCGTTTTTACCGACTTTTATCGTTCTACCGTCGCGGTTAGGAATTTTAAGGATCATTCCGGATTTAACTGAATTGGTATTTTTGAGATTGTTTATAAGAATTATAGTATCTTTTAGAAGGCCGAATTTTTCCGAGATAATATTTAGATTCTCATTATTTATCACTCTGTACTTTGAATATTCGACCTTGCCCGTTACAAACTGCGTTATTTGGCCGATATCGCTTTTTTCTTTTTCATCTTCGAAAAGAACGTAGCTTTCGAGATATTTATCGGGATTATCCTCTCTCATAACGTCGAATTCTATATCGCCTCTTTTTTTAGAATTGAGATTTGATGCGGAACTGATAGAGATCGACAAAAAAAAGAGTGTTACAAATATTACAAGAAAAGACGCGGTATAAATTATTTTATACTTCGCAAAAAAGTTTGAGTCGCTTTTTGATCGCTTCAAATTCGAAACAGAATAAGCGTTAACATTTTTTTTATTAACGACAGCTTTTTTCCTTATATTAGTAGCCGACGATTTAGGGCAGTATTCCCACGTTATTCCAAGCAAGTTTTTATTTTTATAATTCAATATGACGCTCCGATATTTTCTATTTCGACAATATATATTTTTCTTTAACGATAAATTTTAAAATTCATATAAAATATTAATTAAACTTTTTTCAGATATATAAGATAATTAATAATATATTTAATATTTTCTCGGAGACAAAATTTGAAAAAAAAGATATTTACAGCTTTCGTTATATTGTTTTTATCCGCTACGTTTCTAATTCCCGAAAACAAAACCGTCAAATGGAGCGTGTCGGATAATATAGCTGATTTTATTTACAGACAAAAAAACGTTGAAAAAATATTTTACGGAGATAAACCGGTCGGTTACGGTTTGTCGAAAAATATTTACGGAGCAAGAAGCGACGTCGAGCTCTACCTCTCTTTCGACGAAAACAAAAAGAGAGACGAAACGGGAAGATACGAGGTTTCTTATTCGCAATTTTTCGTTAGCGATAAAAAAAGTATTAATAAAAATTCGGGCTATTTTGTAAACTCGTCGCATAGAGTAGAGTTGTCGGGTAGCGAAAAAACTTTCTTTCAACCCGGGATAAACCTATCCTCATTTTCAGTTAGTTTCTGGATATTTCCCGTTACCGGATCGTATAACGAATCTTTACTTAAAATAGGCGGGCAGTATTATAATAAGAAAAAAGAGAATATCGAAGAACAATCGATTGTTTGCGAGATTGAGGACGGTAAAGTAAATTGGAACTTTAATAATCTGTTTTATTTTGGAGAAAAATACGTTGAAAAAATCGAACTAACCTCGTCTGTCCGGGTAGTCCCGGAAAAATGGTCTCATATATCGACGACTTTCGACGCGTTTACGGGTATTATCAGACTATATATAGACGGAGTCGAATCCGGGATAGTAGTCGCTACAATCGACGGAACGCTTAACGGATCGGTATATAATATGAAGTATCATGCAAAAAACAGATGTTTGATAAAAATAGCAAACTCTTTTACCGGAGCGCTTGACGAATTTTACATTTTTAGAGGTATAAACGATAATATCATAGATAAATATAATATTAATGGTGGAGAAATTTTAAGTAATGTAATATTATTAGATAAAAGAGGAGTATATATAAAAAGTATTGCATTTGATCAATTGACAAATAATAATAGCGATTTGGTCTATTTTTACCGATATTCAGATAAGCCCTTTCATCCGGAAAGCGACTATGGAGAAAAGATAGCTTGGAAGAAACTCGGCGACGAGAAAATAGAGAATAAGTTGTTAAAATATATACAGTGGAAGATACAATTTCTTCCCGGAACTAATAACGAGTATTCGCCGAGTTTTAGAGGGCTGTCGATCGGTTATAAGGGGAATATTCCCCCGTCGAGACCGTTGGGGATAATGGTTTTACCTAAAGACGGCATGGCGAAGATAAAATGGCTAAGAAATTCTGAAAACGACGTAAAAGGGTATAAAATATATTATGGAACGAAGTCTTTTAACTATTTCGGGAAAGACTCCGAACTGGGGGACAGTCCGATTATCGTGAGTAAAGACGCCGATTTTGATAAAGAAGGAATTGAGATAAAAGGATTGAAGAATAATATTATTTATTATTTTTCAGTTACCGCTTTCGACGACGACGAAAAAAGAAACGAAAGCGATTTTTCGGAAGAGATCGCATGCAGACCGATTGAAAATTGGGCGCGAAACGATTATTGAAAGTATAAAGATTTTTACCGACGAAGGTTTATAATGAAATATGAAGAATTAATTACAAGATCAAAATTTGCTTTGAGGATAAAAGATTACGATCAGGCGATCAAATTTATATCCTCGGCTATCGATATTAATAACGAGTCCCCAAACGCATACTTGCTGCTTGGAACTGTTTATCAGTCAAAAGGGGATTATACAAACGCTATTGATAATTACGAAATAGCTATATCAAAAAATAGCAAACTAATCGAAGCATATAATAATCTTGGCGTAATTTATAAAAATCTTAAGCATTACGATAAATCTGTTTATTACTTTAAAGAAGCTCTGAAAATTGACCATAAAAGAGCCGATATATACTACAATTTGGGTAACGTCCACAAAATAATAGATAAACCGAGAGAGTCGATAAATAATTTTGAAAGAGCTATCAAACTAAACCCTGAATTTACCCCTTCTTACAATAATCTTGGCATTATTTACGAGCAGTTGGGGAAATACAACGAAGCGATCAACGTTTATCAGAAAGGACTCAAAGTTGATTATAACAACCTGAAATTGCATTATAATCTGGGCGTTGTTTTTGAATTAATGAATAATCTGGACGAAGCCGAAGAACATTATAAAAAAGCCGTCGAACTAAACCCTAACTGCATAGACGCTCACAATAATCTGGGGGTAGTTTATGAAAAACTGGGGCAAATAGAAAATGCGAAAAACTGTTATGAAGACGCCCTTAGTCTAAATCCAAATTATATAAAATCAAGAAATAATCTCGCATTGGTTTATGAAAAAATAAACGACTACGAAAGCGCTATAAAAGAGTATAAAAAAGCGATCGCCGTTAATCCGAATTACACAGTAGCGCTTAGCAATCTTGGCAAACTCCTTTATCTTAAAGAGTCTTATAACGAAGCTGAAGCGATCTTTGAAAAATTATTGAAGATAAATAAAGACGATTTTGATTCGAGACTCTACTTGGCGAGAGTTCTCGAGAAAATTGATCCAAACAGAGCCGTCGACGTATACAATAATTTATTGAGAAACGACCCGACAAACGGCGAACTAAGAAAATCTTTGGGCGACCTCTATATGTCTCTTGATAGAAATTTCGAAGCTTTGGAGGAGTATAAAAAAGTCGAGAAACTTCTTCCGGGGGATATAGAAAACAAAGTTAAAATAGCTCAAGTATCCAAAATGGAAGGGGAGTATGTCGACGCTATAAAGACTTTAGAAGAGTTGGCGGCAAGCGGTTCGGACGATAAAGTTATGAACGAATTGGGCTCGATATATCTCGAAATAGGAGAGAACGACAAAGCGATAAATATTTTTGAAAAACTCAAAGACGGCGGCGGTAAAGACGAACTGCTGTCGCTTAATCTCGCAAAAGCGTATAAAGCAAATAAAAATTATGACAAAGCGATGGAAAATTTCCAAACTTTACTGGACATAGAAGGGACGGAATCTGTCGGCGAAGACGATATTGAAAAATTTAACGAGAGATTGAATTTATACGAAGAAACTGTAAAAGATATCGCTTTAAAAAACGAAGCGGAGAGTAAGCGAATTCGAGACAAACTCAGAGAGTACGATATTAGTTCGTTAATGGAAGACGACGACGTAAAGAATAAAGATGAATTAAACAAAAATGAAGACGGAATATCGAATATTGAGGAGTCTTTACAAAATTCTTTCGACGCGCCGATCATAAACATCGGAGACGACGAACCTTATTATTCTATAGAGGAGGAGGAGGAATTTATCTCGGCAAAGGATAAAGAAGAAGAGCCCGAAGAAGACGAAGAAAAATTTGAGCCGAATTCTATGCTTAATCTTCTTCAAGATCAAGACACGTACGACGAACTTCCTTACCGAAGAGAGGAAGATAAGGAAAAAGAGACCGTTATTAAACGCGAAAAACCCGCTTTTGATAATCTCGCGGAAACCAAAAATTTATTGGATCAAATTTATCAGATCCCGCAAAATCAAAATATACCTGAAAAATCGGATTTTTCGAATAATATTGAAGCTCAGATGAAAAATCTAAACGATAAAGTCGCGTCGCTTTTCGATAAAATGGACTCTCCTAAAAGCGCGCCCCCTTTGCAAACAAACGAAGCCGATGAAAGGCGGTTTATGGACAATTTAAGCGATAAATTAAGCTCCTTTATAGATAAACTCGGCGATAAAATAAGCGAAGTAAAAAAACAAAATGAAGAACAAACCGCTTCGGAAATAAATCCCTTTAAAAATGAAACAGAACCTGAAATTACGGAAGAATCGGAGGATTATGAGCGGGAAGACGTCGGCGACGACCCTTTGAAAAATGAAATTTCTCAGGACGACGAGGACTTGTTAAACGACATCGACGAGGGATTAGAAGAATTTGATGAAGAAAAAGCGGGAGAACTGGCCGACGATCTTATAGACGAGGATATAAAAGACGTTTTGGATAATATTGAGGATATGGATGGCGAGAATCTGGACGACGCGATATTGGACGATTTTGACGATATAGGAGAGGAAGTCGAAGAAAAAATCGGCGATATTGAAGACGAAGAGTTCGAAAGTTTCGGCGATCTTGACGATTTTCCTCCGGATGGCGATATATTAGGCGAGCCGGAAATAATTGAAGAGCCGGAGAATTTCGGCGTCGGCGAGCTTGAAGATAAATTCGATATACCCCAATACTCCGATAATATTGTAGAAGAAGACGATAATATCGTAGATAACGACGATATTGGCGTAACTGAAGAACTTGAAGAGCTTGCGACCGACGGCGCCGGCGACGCGATGGAGGAGCTTGGGAAGACTACCGACGACGACAATCGTCTTGATACGGATACCAAGGATTTAGAGGACCTTGACATTTTGGAAGAAGAGGAAGATTTTGATAATGATAAATTGACCGACGATATATTTAAGAAAGATATCGACGACGCCATCAAAGATTTCGACGCAAACGAAAACGACGGCGAACCTACGGGAAATATTAAAAACTTTGACAAAGACGATATTTCAGGAGACGGCCGAGACAAATCAAAAGACTCGAATAAATCAAAAATTTCCGATGAAAGTTCCGTATCAGACGGTTTTAGCGCAAATTTAGACGACTTTTTTAAAGATCAGGATTTCTCGGCAAATAAAGAGTTTCAAAATACCGCAGACGGTAAAATTAACGATATTTTGGATAATGATATTAACGACGTTATGAAGTCAATAGACGAGGACTTGAGTAAATTTAACGAATCTGAAGAGTTGTTTCCCGAATTGGAGGACGAACTGGAAGCGTTATCCGAAATCGATAAGGACTTAACTAATGAAAATCTTGAATTGTTAGACGGCGGTATAGAAGATATATCAATCGAAGGCGAACTTGAAGAGTTGTCTAAGTTGCCCGACGAGCTGACAGATTTTGACGGGATCGACGATCTTGCCGATATAGAAGACGAGTTAGATAAGGATAGTTTTTCAGACTATAGCGAAAGTTTTGCTAACGACCGCAATACTTATCTAAAAACCGAATCAGGATATAAT
>JAGOCL010000328.1 GCA_017998755.1 Spirochaetota bacterium
GTCAGTATTGGAAGCGTGATAGTTTAATATTCTCCCTTCGTAATCTGTTTCAAATAAAAAGTCTGGGAGCGCATCGAGCGTAACTTCTAATTGTTCGTGAGATTTCTTTAAAGCCGCTTCAGTCTCTGATCTCATCTTTATCTCTTCAATCAATTCTTCGTTTGTTTTAGAAAGTTCTTCCGTTCTTTCTTCAACCATCTTTTCAAGAAGATTATTATAAACTTGTAATTCATTTGTTAGTTTTTTTATCCGAAGATGAACGTTAACTCTCGCTAACACCTCTTCTTTTTGGAATGGCTTAGTTACGTAATCGACGGCTCCGGTAGTAAAAGCTTTTATTTTATTCTCTATTTCCGTTAAAGACGACATAAATATTATCGGAATATCTTTGGTTTTTTCATTTTGTTTTATTCTACGGCAAGTCTCATATCCGTCGACACCCGGAAGCATAACGTCCATGAGGATTATATCAGGACGGGTATATTCGGCTCTAAAAATTCCGCTATCGCTATCTTCCGCAACAAGAATTGTATATTGCGAATCTATAAAATAGTCTGATAAAATAGCTATATTATTAGGATCGTCGTCGATAATTAGTATCGAATAGGTTATATTATTTGACAATTCCATATTTCAATCCCCTTGATTCAGATTTTTCCTTATCAGAGCAATTATCGATTTAATTTTATAGTTTTTTGCAAAACTGCCGATTTTATCGCAAAACGAGCTATATTTTATATCTTTCGCTTTTATTTTTGTTATCCATTCGTTTATTTTCTTTACTTCTCCCCGCATAGCCGATTCAAGAAGTTCTTCTATATCATCGCTTGGGGGATAAATCAAAGGACTTTCTGCGCTTTCCTCTCCGGATTTTCCGTCCGCGTCCGGGTTATTTCTTATCCATTCGATATCTATGTTGGCTTCTATCTTTCCTAACAACTCTTTATATCTTACCGGTTTGCCAATAAAATCGTCTGCTCCGGCTAGCTCGCTTTGACGCTGATTCGAGTTAAAAACGCTTGCCGATATCGCTATTATTTTTATACCGCCAAATTCCGGCGAATCCCTAAGCTCCTTGATCGCTTCTATACCGTCCATAACCGGCATTCGCAAATCCATAAATATCAGATCGGGATTTATAAGCTTCGTCTGTTCGATCGCTTCGCGTCCGTTTGCCGCTTCATAAATCTCAAAACCAAGAGGTTTCAACATATTTTTTAATACGGCTCTATTATAATCTTTATCGTCGGTAACAAGAATTCTTTTTTTCCCGGATTTATACCTGATAATATCCGACTCAAGTTCCGGTTCTTCGGTTACCGCTTTGTTAGAGGAAATTAATTTCAATTCAAACCAGAATTTACTCCCTTCTCCCGGCTTACTCTCGATATTTATCCGCCCCCCCATTTCCTTAACTAAACCTTGGCTTATCGCAAGTCCCAGTCCCGTTCCTTCCGTATGAAAGTTTTCATTTTCAATCTGCGAAAATGGGTTAAACAATAGCGCTATATTCTCTTCGGAAATTCCTATTCCGGTATCGCTTACTTCAAATAAAAGTCTAACCGTATCGTCGATTTCTGAATTTTTATCCGATAAGTTTGAAACTCTAAATCTAACTTCCCCTTCATTTGTAAATTTGACCGCGTTCCCAAGTAAATTCAACAAAATCTGTCTTAATCTTACTTCGTCGGCTCGTACGACCTTCGGTAAACTATCCGAAGTTTCGTAGATAAAATTAATTTCTTTTTCTTCAGTCCGCATCGCAATAATTTCAGATATATTATCTAAAAAGGGTTCGAGCGCAAAATCTCCCGGTCTTAACATCGTCTTCTTCGCATCTATTTTAGAGATATCAAGAATATCGTTAATCAACGTCAATAGATGTTCGGCGCTTTGCTCTATGACGTCTACCGATTCTATCAATCCGCTTGAAATATTATTATTCCTTTTAATAATTTGTGAAAATCCAAGTATTCCGTTTAGCGGAGTTCTCAGTTCGTGGCTCATATTAGCTAAAAACTCGCTTTTGGATCGATTAGCCGTTTCGGCGACGTCTTTTGCTTTAATTAATTCCTCAGTTCGCTCCTTAACCAAATCTTCGAGATGATCCCGATGCTTTTTTAGTTCTTCTTCGATGTTTTTTCGTTCGGTAATATCGGAAAAAATTCCTGTAACTTCGTAAATTTCCCCATTTTTATAAACCGGCCTTAACGATACTCGAAGATAATATATCTCGTTATCTTTTTCTTTAACTCTAAATTCGCTAGTCGTAACGATATTCTTCAAAGTCTGTTCGAAATTGGCTTTTATTATGGGTAAATCGTCCGGATATACAAAATCTAGAAAGTTACGACCGACTATTTCCGTAGGGCTATAAGACGAAATACGCTCTATCGACGGGCTTATATATGTAACACCCCCGTTAACGTCGGTCGAAAAAATCACGTCGTTAATATTCTCAACAAGAGCCCGATATTTTTCTTCGCTATTTGACAAACTATCTATTGTAATTCTCAACCTATCTTTCATAAAGTTGAATGCGCGAGCCAAAACGCCTATCTCGTCGGAAGACTCGATATCTAACGCGGTATCTAACTTCCCGTCAATAATCGCGCCCACTGCGAAAGTCATCTTATTAATAGGTCTTGTCATTCTCGAAGATATAATTACGCCGTACGCGGCGATTAATAATAACGCTATTAATCCAAAAAAACCCATAGTAATGATCATATTTACGCTACCGTCTTTCAAAACCTTCTTATATTTCTGAAGCTCGTCTTCATAAACGCTAGTTCCTACGACCCAATCCCAAGGTTCGTAGTAAGCCAATCGGGCGACTTTCCATCTGGGGCGCGACTCTCCGATATTTTGCCATCTGTATCTTACGGTAGCCATATCTCCCGGATTTAAAGAGACCGCTTTATTAATAATCTCTCTGATTACATATACTCCGTCGCTGTCTCTATCGTCCCAGATATTTTCGCCGTCCCTTTCTCCATTTTTAGATATTATGTAACGCCCTCTATTTTCCCCTTTTCCGATTAATACAAAAACATATCCGCTTTCGCCGATTTTGGCATCCAAAATCGCTTGACGTATACGCTCTACAATATTTTTCATACGAACGCCTACGTATAGCATACCGGTTACATAACCGGATATATCGCGAATCGGCTCGTAAGCCGTCAGATACCATTCGTTCACTACGTAAGCTCGTCCGTAATATGTCTCTCCTCTCAAAACTGTCGATATAACTTGATTTTGAGTATTATCAGGATTAATGCTGGGTATATATACCCCTATCGCCCTTTGTCCCATATTATCGCTAACAGTCGTAGCTACTCTCAACATATCTCCGTCTTTATTAATTCTTTGAAATATAGTGGCAGTCGCTCCGGCTAACTCTGTGATTCGATCGACTATCGGGTTTTTTACTTTAAAGTCGTAGTTCTGCCCTAGCCAAACAGGCCCGACGTACATTTTTGGGATATTTATTACTTTAGTTTCGCTAGTAAACTGGTTGACGATATTCCAAGAAACGTTTCCCGAGAAACTGATATTTCCCGATTCGTCGAGAATATGCCTAGCTAAAATAAGGTCGTATTTGATCTGCTCCAAAACAGCTTCATTTTCGGTTTTTATAAGATTATACGCGCCTATTGTTATATGATCAAGATCGGAATCTACCAATCCGTCTACTTCTTTATGAGCTAAACGATAGTATTGCCCGCTCTGCCATACGGCCGCTATCATTAGAGATGCGATAGTTAAGATTACGCAAAATGCTCCAAATATCGACACTTTAACGTTT
>JAGOCL010000329.1 GCA_017998755.1 Spirochaetota bacterium
GCATAAGAACAGTGAAGATCGTCGACGATACCGACGACGTTTCGAAAGACGTAACGATCGATATACGGATAAATACCAAAGAAACTTTCAAAAAAGTAAAACCCAACGACTCGCTCGTTCTGCTTGTAGGCAATAATGATTATAGGGAAGAAACCGGCTTCGCTAAGTTGACTCAATGCGAAAACGATACTCTACTATTATCGAAATTACTTCAAAATTGCGCTAAAATTAACGAGAAAAATATAAATGTCGCAAATAATCTTAGCGCGAGAGAATTTAAACGGATTTTCAAAACTACCGTTTCAAAACTCAAATCGGATCAGGGATTAATATTTACTTATAGCGGACACGGGGACTCGGACGGCTCGCTTATGTTCTGCGACGGAGACCGCGTTACACCCGGCGAGTTAAAGGATATGATAAATTCGTTTCCCAACGATACGACGTTAATACTAGATTCGTGTTATTCGGGCAATAACGACGGACCTTTCGACAGAAAAGACGAGCCGGCTTTTAAGAAAAACTGCCAACGAATTTATGCGTCGCTTGCGCACATGACGGCGAAAGAGATTGATTATAAGAATAATTTTTTTAATCAGGTTAAAGAATTTTACGAGGACGTTTTAGGAATAGAGGATATTGCCGGGAACGGATATTTTATCTCATTAATAGGGTATTTTTTTGCGGAGTATAACTTTAACGTTAAAGATAATATTGGTTTTAAAGATATTATGAATTATATCTCAACTAAAAGCAAACAATATTCGGAATATCTCGCGCTACGGGGAAGCGCGTCAAGATCGTTTAGATATATCGACGAATCGTTTTCGAGAGGATCGCAACTGCCTAAGATATTTCCTTTAAACGCTAAAATAGCTTGGAAAAATCCTAATAACGACTACATCGTACTTTATCGCTACGTCGAGCCGGTAGGTATAGTAACGGATATAAATACCGGAGTAATGATCGGTCTGAGTTCGTTTTTCAAGGAGACGATATCGCCGGCTGTAAATATAAGATTGAGCTACCAGCCCGGCTTTATGCAGGGATTTTTCTTCGGTCTCGACGCAGGATATTACTTTATATATCGGGAGGAGAATAAACCTCTACTTTATCCCGAAATTACGTCTAATATGATACCGATTTTGTTTGTATGGGGATACCGGTATCAATTTAAGGATTTGAAAAATATGTTGTCGATCAAGTTAGACAGCGGTTGCGGAGTAAATATAGGCGTAGTATACGTCAAAGATTTTGAGTATATACCGCAGGAAATAAGAAGTTATTTTAATTTCTGTTTTGAATTTGGCGGAGGCGTTTACTTTCATCCGATAAAAAATCTCGCTATCGGCATAGACGTAAAGGGATTCGGCCTTCTTGACGTTGATCAAATAGTATGGGGACTAAGGATTCCGTTTGTTTTTTTGTATAGGATATAATGTAGTTAGTCCTGAGGAGAAATTATGAAGAAAAGTTTTTTTATGCTATCTTTGATTTTGTTGTTGTATTTCATATTTTCCGGATGCAGTCAAAGGTCAATAAAGTTTGATTATCAAGATACGACCGACGATATTATTGAAAACATTCAAATAGAAACGGAACCAAGCGATAATTGCTATTTGACCGATATAATCGTCTCTAACGTTACATTCTCTAGTATATTTAATAAGAATACGTTACTCTATATCGCTAGCGTTGATTATATCGTCGATAAAATTAATCTTAAAATAGTAAAAGATGACGAGAAATCCAGCGCGACAATTGTCGCAAAGTTTGACGGTATATCGGATAGCTCGTCGGACATAAAATCAAACGAATATTCTCCTTATATACCGCTTGCGTTTGGAGAAAATAAAATAACTATAACGGTAACAGCCGAAAATAACGTAGATACAAAGAAATATGAGATATACGTCAATCGTTTCAATAATAACTCGCAATTGTCTCTGTTGAAATTATCCGAAGGGATTTTGTCGGGCGGTAATGGAGTTTATTCTACGACGCTTTCAAATAACGTCGATAAAATATCAGTTATGGCGGCGGCTAGAGACGAAAATTCTAAGATAGAAATTGTCGCAAAATTCAACGGCGTTGAAGAGTCGGCCGACGATCTTTTTCAGAATGTTTTTAGTAGCGATATAGCTCTGAATATTGGAGAAAATCTAGTCGCGTTATACGTAACGGCGCCGGATAACGTAACTAAAAGTCTGTATCTGATAAAAATAACCAGAAATGACAAAGTTAAATCGCCGGCATTTACTCCCGGAACAGGATCCTTTTCGGGGAGTCAAAATATAACGATAACGACAGAAACGGTCGGAGCTAAAATCCGATATACTACGAACGGCGCAATTCCGACTAAAACGTATGGTATAGAAATCGAAAACGGCGCCGAGATTGTGATAACCGAATCCTCTACAATAAAAGCTATAGCGTATAAAGAGGGCTTAGACGATTCGGAAGTCGTTAATGCGACATATATTAGATTAAGTTCAAACAACTATCTTAGTTCGGCGACGTTTTCAAGCGGTTATTTATCTCAAGCGTTTGATAAGAATATTAATGATTATTCTCTTATTATATCAAATTCTGTTGAAAAAATAACTTTTAGCGCGGTAACAGAAGACCCCGCATCATTAATGACTATAACCGCAAAATATGACGGCGTAAACGAAGAAACTAAAGCTTTAAGTAGCAATACAGACTCCGATCCGATAAATCCTATCGACATTACCGGCGATATAACGATAGTAGTTACGGCGCCGGACGAATCAAAAAGAAGTTATCAATTTGGCATATTGAGATTAAACATAACGGGAGAGGTAAGGTTTGATCCTCCGGGCGGCGCTTTTTCGGATAGCGTTACCGTAACTTTAATTTCCGATACTACTGCGGCTAAAATAAGATATACTACCGACGGGACTAATCCTTCAAGACTAAACGGTACGGAGATAATAAACGGAGACGGCGTTACGTTAAGCTCAAGCGAGACTATCAAGGCGATAGCTTATATCGACGGTATGGACGACTCTGTCGTAACGGAACAGAGCTATATCAAACTGTCTGATAACGCCGATTTGTCAAATATATATTTTTCAGAAGGGGCGTTTGATCCTTTTTTTAATATAGACAAAATTGACTATATATTGACTATATCAAATAGCGTTAACTCAATATATTTTAGCGTAAGCTCCGTCGAGCAGACTTCAACAATTAAGGCCATAGTCAATATTATGGGATTATTCGAAGAGACTTACGATTTAGAGAGCGGTAAAGAATACAATTTGAATAATTTATCGAGTATTTTTCAGTTTAGATTTGAGGTAACTTCGCCGAGCGGAGTCGTAAAGAAAACTTATACGGTTAATCCCGTTTGGCTCGACGTTGTCGACGAACCGTCGGTTTTGTTTAACAACCGCGATCCGGCGACGGAGGGGACGTGGATATTTGCGTATAGTTTGACCGACGGATGCAAAATAAGATATACGACCGACGGATCAGATCCTACAAGGAGTTATGGGGCAGAGATTTTAAATAACTCAACTTTTTTATTAGTCGGCTCGTGTCAACTAAAACTAATAGCGTATAAAGACGGAATGGACGATTCTCAGGTTGTTTTGTATGATTACGTTCAGACGAGTATGAGCTCGTATTTGTCAAATATTATCATTTCTGATAACGCTATCGGTATTGCGTTTAATAAAACTACTTATACTTACAATTTCGACGTATTGAGCGGTCTATCGAGTTTGACTTTTAAACCCGTTCTAGAATCGCCGGACGCGAGTATTCAAATATGCGCAAAATTC
>JAGOCL010000330.1 GCA_017998755.1 Spirochaetota bacterium
ATTATGAGATATTTTGAGAAAAGAAGAAAAAAAATCAGATAAGGTAGAATAATATGAGAAAATACTTCGTAGCATTGTTGCTTTTATCCTTATTTCGCCTTTTTTCCGACTCAAGCGACGATATTATATCGGAGATAACTAAAAACTCTATTAAAATTGGCGAAAAAGCCGTTCTAACTACAAAAATTGCCGGAATTAAGGATATGAAGATACTTTGGCAGGATTTATCCAAATCAGACGCGGATATCGAAGTATTATCGACAAAAAATTCGTATATCAAGGATTATCTGATATTAGAGATAGTTTTTACCTCTTTTAAACCGAAAGAGTATGTCGATTTTTATTTTACTATTCCGATGGTAGACCCCGCCGGCGAATCTCTTTATCTTGAAACGAAAAAATATTCTATATCAGTTAACGGAGTACTCTCTCCGACAGATTTGGAAGGTATAAAGAATATTCAGGATCCTTCAAAAATCGAGCTAAAACCTGAAAAAGAACAGGAGAAATTTGGTTTTAATTTCAAACCCTACGTAAAACTTATTGTTATTATATTAATAGCGTTTACCTGCGCCGCGGTAGTTTTTTATTTCTTGTATAACTATTTTATTAAAAAGAAGTTTAAGGAAGTAAAAAAAGCGGATATCTCCCCTTTTGAAAGGTTTCTTGCCAATCTGAATATGGTAGTTTTTGAACAGGGAGAAGATAGGAAAGAGTCGGAGTATAAACTTTCGGTTTTATCGGAGTCGCTAAAGGAGCTGATATTCGGCGAATTTACTATCAACGCCCCATCCGAGACGACTAGGGAGTTGATTCGTACGTTAAAACTGAATAATTTCGACGAAGATATTACTTTTATTATAAATAAATTATTTACCGAGATGGATATGATAAAATTTGCCAAAGCTCCTTACGACTTTGATAGACTACAATTTTTTTATGGAAAAATTAAAGAACTTGGCGAGAAAATTAATGAACTCTACAAATACAAAAATCTCGAGAAAAAAGAGGATGGGGCGAATAAATGAGAATATATCGGCTTGATAATCCTTACGGATTGTTGTTTTTATTAATACCTCTGTTATGCCTCGCCGTCGTACTATTGTCGCGTTTCTTTTTCAAAAAAGGGGCGAGAGTATCCGCAATAAACGGTTATAAGGACTTCATTTCATTAAGAATATACGGGTATTTCATATCGTTATTTTTCATATTATTGGGAATGTCGTTGATAGCGTTTAGTCTTTCCAAGCCCCAATTTGGGATCAAAAAAGAAAAAATTATTACAGAAGGTATCGATATAATGATCGCTTTAGACGTATCTGGGAGTATGACGACATCCGATTTCTTTTCATACAGCAGGATTGAAGGGGCAAAAAACATATTGCAGAAATTTGTTACTAAACGTAAAGGGGATCGGATAGGGCTTGTTACTTTTTCAGAAAGCTCTTTTTTAAAATGCCCGGCTACCGTTAACTTTGATCTCTTAACGAAAGTTATCGGGAAAATATTTATCGATCCGAATAAACAAAGTTCTACATCTATCGGTATCGGACTCTCCAGCGCTATAAACCGGCTTTTACAGATGAAAGATAACGTCAATCCCGATTCAAAGATAGCGATCCTAGTTACCGATGGAATAAACAATTCCGGCGAGATTAGCCCCGAGGCGGCTATGGAGATCGCTCTGCAAACTGGGATAAAAGTATATACCGTTGGGATCGGCGAATCCAACGAAGTGGACGTTAAACTTCTCGGGGATATTGCGAATAGGACTAAAGGGAAGTTTTTTCACGCGAAAAATACCGGCGAACTCGGACCTATTTTTGACGAAATTGATAAAATTGAAAAACGTAAAATTGAGACGTTGGAGTTTGTCAGGTATAAAGATATCGGTTACAAATACGCTTTAGCGGGAATAATAATAATGATATCCGGACTTTTATTTAACGGACTATTTTTTAAAAGGTTGGGCTGAAAATGTTTGAGAATAAATATTTTTTTTGGTTATTTTTAGCAATTCCGATAATATCTCTAATATTTATCGCAGACATCCTTCTTTTAAGGAAGAAATCAAAATTATTAGCGGGTAAAAACGTTGCGAGCATCATCCCTTTCTATACCGAAGGTCAAAAATGGTTGCGCCTAATATTCTATATTTTGGGCTTTGCTTTGGCCGTTTTGGCTTTGGCCAGACCGAGATGGGGAGTCGAGACGATAGAAACGGAAGTTAAAGGGAGAGATATTCTTCTGATACTCGACGTCTCTTATTCGATGGCGGCTAACGACGTCGTACCGTCGAGGTTGGACTCTGCTAAAAGATATATTATCGAACTTCTCGAAATGGAGACGGGAGACAGGATAGGGCTGTCCGTATTTAGCGGAGCTTACGAACTTGTGTCGCCTATAACTCACGACTACGCGGCGATCAATTTCTTTACCGAGTCTCTATATCCGGGGATGCTCGGCAAAGGGGGAACGAATATAGGCGATGCGATAATTAACGGTATTGACTCTTTTGACGATACAGAACCTCGCAATAAAATGATAGTTCTTATTACCGACGGAGAAGATATCGAAGGGCCTTATTACCAGATGTTGAAGAAGGCTAAAGAATCGAAGATCAAAGTTTTTACGGTGGGCGTCGGGACAAAAAGCGGCGAACCTATTCCGATAAGAAACGCTAAAGGGGAGATCGAGTCTTACGTAAAAGATGAAAATAATAAACACGTAATTAGCAAGCTGGATGAAAAACGGTTGATTGAGATTGCCGAGTCTTCGGGAGGAAGTTATCTGAAAACTTCTAATAAAAAAGGGGAGTTAAAGAAGTTTATTGAGACGATATCCTCAGTAGAGTCGGAGGAGCAGAAAGAATTGAAATATGAACAGAAAAAAGAGCGATACGATATATTTTTAATTCCGGCTCTAATATTTTTTGCTATAGGATTCATTCTCGATCAAGGACGAATTATCCGATCCTCAAAAAATAGACTTAGCTGGTTGTTAGGTAAAAATACTATGATAACGATATTTGTTTCATTAATGTTACTGACTTCCAACTACTTATCCTTTTCTCAAACCGATCCGAGCGACGACGTTTCGGATAAAAATACTACCGAAATGAAAGATAACAAATCCGCTTTTGGCGATCCTAACGGCGGTTTTTGGGGGAACAGAAAGTTTAAAAAAGGGGATTTGAATAAAGCTCTTGAGAAATATGCGTCGGCGATCACTCATCTTCATGAAAATCAACTGGCGAAACTATATTACAACATCGGGAATACCTATCTGAAATTAAACGATTATAAAAACGCCGCGCAATACTATGAAACCGCCGGTTCGTTTGCAAAAGAGGATTCGGTTAAATCAAAAATATTTTATAATATGGGGCTTGTTGCTTTTAAAAATAACGATTTTGCAAACGCAAAAAATTTTTTTAAAGAATCGATAAAACTCAACGAACTAGACGACGACGCTCGGTATAACTACCAAATCGCCGAGTTGATGGATGAAAAAACGAAAAAAGAAAATAAACAAGATAAACAAGAACAAAAGGATAACAAACAGTCCGAAGGAAATAAAGACGAAAATCAAGATAAAAATAAAGAAGAAGAACAAAAATTATCTAAAGAGGACATAGAAAAACTGCTTAAATCGCTCGATGAAAAAGAAAAAAACGAAAATAGAGATAAAACTTTACAGGAACAAAAAAGTAACAATCAGAGAGGTAAATATTGGTAAAAAAAACGTTTTTTACGACATTTTTATTATTTCTCTTATTTCCAGTTTTTTCTCAA
>JAGOCL010000331.1 GCA_017998755.1 Spirochaetota bacterium
AAGATAATCTTTGGTTTAGATAGTAATAGTCATCTATTGTGGGATCAAAAAGATTTTCTTATTCAAAGAGTGTTATATTTAATTGGCGATAACGAGTATCTAATAGGTAATAATTTATGTAGAGCAAAAAATTATTTCAAATTATTACTAAAAAACAAAAACAAATATGTTAAGCAATTATTTGATATAGTATTAAAGGAATCAAATATTGAAGGGATAGTAAATAAATTAAACGAATATATCAAATTTCAACTGAACAATGATAAAAATAATATTGAATTCTGGAAAAAGATTATCATTAGATACCCTGATGTTATTAAATATGGAAGCGGAACAATCGCTAATATTAAAGGAATGAATTGTATTTTAAAAGGGATACAAAAAAACAGTAATCATATTGAAATTTATTCTTTCTATTTTATGTTAAAATATAATAATAATGGGAATGAACAAAGTCTTGAGTATTATTATTCGCCTAATTGTACACGAAAAGGAGCGAGTTATATTTGTAAATATAAAAATAATAAACACCTGAGATTAAATATTTTTGTTAATGAGAATAAATTTGTTTTTGAGATATTATACTTAGATCAAAATAATGAAGATTTATATAAAAAAATAATTGAAGAATCTTCTAATAGGTTTACATGGAAAGAGGATAAATCATATAATGAAAAATCTATTTTATATGTTGATAATAAAGAAATTATCGACGAATCGAGTATCGAAAGCGCAATTGAAACATTTAAAGAGATAAAAGAAATAGTTGATGTTCATAAATATCTTCCCTGATAAAATTCTTAAAAATATTTTTTCTAATATGACTAAATTTGTCAGTTTGAGTCCTTATTATTATATATATGATAAAGAAGGAGATTTTCATGAATGATGATTTATTAGTGTCTTTAAAAAAATATAAAACAACTGCTAAGAAGGATTCAGTAGAGAATTTTATAACGGAATCGTTTGCTTGGATTCTTAGAAACTATAATAACTTTTCACAATATTTTTTAAATTTTATTTCTAAAGAATTGCAAATAAATGATAATTTTGATTCTGATGATTGGGAAACGCAAGTTAATTTCAATGGATATTATCCTGATTTAGTTTATTATTACTCTAATAAAACTAAAGCGATCGTTTTCGAGATTAAAGCATATTCTCATTTACATAATAATCAACTTGATAATTATAGAACTTATTCTGAAAAATATTTTTCTGAATATAAATTAATTCTTATAACAGCTAATGAAACTCAACATTTTCAAAATCCTGATTTATCATTATGTTGGAGAAATATTTACGAATTAATAGAAACTTATAAAAATAAATATTCAGAAGATTTATTTATGTTAGATAGTTTTTTAAAACTCCTAGAACATGAAGGGTTAGGTCCGATTGCGCCAATATCTCATGAATCTATTCTTTATTACTTCAAGTCACAAGATTTTATTCCTAAAATTAAAAAAATGTCAAATTTTAAAAAAGATGTGTTTTCTAATATTGTTAGTAGCGATATTTTAGTCGCTGAATATCAGGATGGTTGGGGGCGCATCGGAGTAGATTTACTGGGAAGGCCTTGGATACCGGGTATATTTGTAGGTTTTATGCTGGATGGCAAGGATCATAAAACAAAACCGGTAATGGGAGATATTAGTCCAGATTTTGAAATTATTATTGAGTTTGATACAAAACTTCATAGTATCTATCCTGATAATCCTTTTTATATAAATCTAGTGGATGAACTTTCAAATGAGATTAATAAAAAAGAAAACGATTTATGGGATTTTTATCATCATATTCAAGATAAAAGCCTGGTTAACCATAATTATTGGCATCCCATTCACATTAGAAAACCTATATTAGAGCTATTTAGAGGGACAAAAACATGGGAGGAACAAGAAAAAAGAGTTAATGATGCAATAAATCAGATTTTACCATTAGTAATCAATTCAGAAAATTTTAGAAAATTAAGAATAGATTTTTTAAATAAAATTAAAGAGGTTAATTAAACGGAATCCCTGACGCATTCTGACGCTAAGGCATGTTACTATTTACAATGGGATAGGACGAGGATTTTTGGAGACGCTATGAAATTCGAAGATCACATTAAGCGTTGCGTTGAAGTTCTAGGATACGGATTTCCGGAAGTTCATAAATATCTTGATTTTTATTTTGGGCGATTTCCATATTTTGACAAGCATCGGAGAAAACGACACCATAAAGAGGGAATCGCAGAAGTAGAAAAAATCTGGGGACGCTCTGCGGCAAAAGCGGCGTATCTTCATATATTGGACGATCTTATGATGGACAACTGGAAACCTGAGGATGGAATACCGGAGAATGAAGAAGATTATGTAAAGCGGGGTTTATGGTAGATAAAGGCGGTCTTCATATATGTCTTCGAACTCCCCGCTATGATAATATCAAATATTTTTCAGTTTGGCTATAAACTTCTCTCCATCTTTAAAATCTGGTCTTTTCCAATAAAGAAACGTCGCTTTTACAAGGCAGGCGCATGAAAAGACAATCTGGGAAATTAGAATAAAAAATAATATCAGTATAGAGATAATAAAAGGTTTGATAATCTCAAACGATCCGGTAAAAAGATAGACGAGGAGTCCGATTACCGCAATAATCCCAAGAATTATCAAGAAAATATAAGATAACAATTGATTTAAGGCGGTTAAGCCGTCGATTATTCCCATTTTCTTATGCGCCGCCATAAATTCTGTTAGCGCCCTATTATACTCAGGTATGTCTATTATGTGTTCCGAAAGTAGTTTGTCAAGATTCATATAAACGTTGGGTAAAACGTCGAAAGAATGTCTTGCCGCGATTTCGCCTGTTAAAGTTGTAATTTTCTTTATCACAATATCTCCTTTAGTTATACAAATTGATATTTATACTATAATACTAATAACTGACAGATTTAGTCGTCTTAAAAAAATATTTAAATATTTTTTAAGAAATATTTCTATTTCCTCTCCTTTCTTCGTATTAATAAGGTAAAATAAACGAGGATATTTGGAGGAATTATGTCGAAAACATTTAGTATTTCAGAAAAGATCAAAAGTATATGCGCCGAGTCGCCGGATTTTGCGATACCGACGGAGTTAGAGGGTATATCGGACGGGGAATTTATCAACCTTGCCGCTAAATACTTCAAGAAGTTATCCGGCTCCGATAAGTTTAACGTTGAAAGGATAGGGGAGGAACAGATCTCGGCGTTCGCGCGGGGCATGATGAGCGCGAATAATAGCGATTTGGGCGTCGAGTTGGGCTCGTTGTCCGGAATGGACTATAATCCGCCGGAAGTTTTTGAGGATTATCTTCTTACTGCCGGATTTATAAGTTTGTTTGATTCTATCTATCCGGAAAACGCGATCGCAGAGGATTATTTGAAGAAAAATTTTATGAAATATTTGAAAAAGTAGGGAGATTTTGATATATTCGGAGGGAAATAACTATGAGGATTTATGTATTATTGGAAATCGCGGCTTTAATATTATTCGTATTCTTAAATCTAACGGTATATCTATTCCCTCCGGTTTTGATTCGCGTAAAGAAAATATTTAACAATCAATTTAAAGGAATGTCTTTTTTATTTTTCATTTTTATTAGGAAAGATTCAGAAGAATATGTCGTTAATCATGAAATCGTTCATTGGAAACAGCAAAGAAGATATACCCCGATAGGCGCGGCGTTCTATTTGGGGATTTACTATGCGCGATCTTTTATAAAGAAGAAAAGGTTTATAGAAGCTTGGAG
>JAGOCL010000332.1 GCA_017998755.1 Spirochaetota bacterium
TAATAGCGGTAGTCTTGAACTGTATTTGATATTTGCAAAAGAAATCTATCTTATCAATCGAATCGATAACGCTTTGCGCTACGCCGTATCTAAGATTTACTTTTGGAATATAAATTTTATCGCACTCAAAAAAATCTATCACTTTTGAGAACATAAAAATTATCGGGTGAAACGTATCCGCATAATCGTAAGGAACGTTCATTTTATGGACAATCTCGTCGTCGGAAAAACTGTGAATCTTTGAGCAGAATTCTTCAAGTTCCTTTTTGTTAATATAATTTTCATTTTCGTTTGAATTTAATATTTTCGTTAAAAGCTCTAACTCCGATCCTATCCCGTAAATGGCGCTAACTTTAGACGCAGGTATCTCGCGCTTTAAGTTGCGAAGTTCTCTTTCAACGGTCGCTTTCAGATAATTTAAAAAACTCTCTTCAGCGTTGGGCGCGTCGCTAAATATCATCTTCATTTTTAACGCGCCCATAGGTAGCGATCTGGAAAAAATAATACTTTTCCTGTTAAATATTGAAATTTCGACAGTTCCGGAACCGATTTCTATAATCGCCTGATATTCGTCGTTTCTTTTAAATTTGTTAATAATATTACTATTAATTGCGTTATAAATATATTCCGTTTCTTTTGTTGTAGAAATAATCTCGACCGCCAAGCCCGTATTAGAGAAGATATTATCTATAAATATATCAACATTGGAAGCCTCTCTTACTGCAGTCGTCGCCACGACGTAAATTTCTTCAACCTTATATTCGTCGCATAAATTTTTATAATTTTTCAAGATGAGTATACATTGATTTATAGTCGGTCGCAATATCTTACCTTTGTTAAATGTATCTTTTCCAAGTCTTACCTGCTGTCTCAATTCCTCTAAAATAGAGATCTTGCCGTCTATAACCTCGACAATCGACATTCTTATAGCGCTCGAACCTATATCTATAACCGATAATACCTTTTTATTCAAACAAAGCTCTCCCATTTACAAATAGATTACTTTAAGTAATTTTTATTTTCTTCTAAAGAAGTAAACCAAGCCGCTCCAAGAGCCACGGCGTCGTCTCCAAGTTCGGCTTTAAGAAGAGCGACGCCGTTTGCGCCGTCTGCGATAGAATAAGACTTCATATTTTCCCCTACGATCGGTATGACGACGTCCCCCATCTCTTCTACCAACCCTCCGCCTAGAACTATCGCTTCCACTCCTACGACGTCGACTAGGTTAGCGCACGCTATACCGATAGTTTTAGCCGCTTTATTTATAGCTTTTACGACAATTTTATCTCCCATTTCATAACATTTTCTAAGAGCCGAAGAGCCTACCGATTTTCTCCAATCAGGCGATATATCCGACAGCGCAGTTTTCTCTCCTTTTTTCTCTACTTGTTTTTTTATATAATTAATAATACCAACTTTACCGGCAATCGCTTCAAGACATCCCGATTTACCGCAATTACACATGGGACCGCCGATTTTAACTATCATGTGTCCTATCTCTCCGGCGGTATAGTTTACGCCGCGAATTACTTTTCCGTCTATTATGTATCCTCCGCCGATACCTGTTCCGACAAAAAGTCCGTAAATATGCTTATAATTCTTAGCCGATCCTAACGAATATTCTCCAAATATCCCCATATTTACGTCGTTATCCATGAACATCGGTTTATTTATTTTGTCTTTCAATATTTTAAGAAATTCTACGTTCTTCAAACCGAGATTAGGCGCGTATTTTAATATTCCAAGATCGACGTTTACCGACGAAGGAACGGCTAGCCCCAAAGCTACGATATCTTTTTCATCAATACCGGATAATTTTATAGACTCGTTATAACAATCGGCGATCTTTGATACAAGTTTATCTACGTCGTTTTCGCCCTCTGTTTTTATTTTATATCTGCTAAGTACTTCTCCGGTTTCGTCAATAACAATCGCGTATATTTTTGTTCCGCCCAAGTCTATACCGCTATAATATTTCATAAATTTACTCCAATTATTTTTTAAGATTATTTAATCTCATAAAGTGACTTCTCTCCTCGGCAATTATCTTATCAATTAGTTCGCTCTCTGACGCCGGAACCAAGCTCTTCATCTCCATATAATAATGTATCGTATCTAATTCTTTCTTAATCGCAAAGTCTAGAGCGTCGTCTTTTGTATCAACTTTTTCTATCTCTTTTTCAAGACTTTCTTTTACAAATACAATATTCTCGGCAAAAGCCCTCAAATATGCAAAGTATTCATCCGGAAAACTTTCGACAGGATCGTATTTGTTAAAGCTCTTCAGACCGTTTTCAAAAAATATTTTATGGTTTACTTCCTCGTCGGCTAGATCGTTAAAAAGAACCGATAGAGCTTTGTCTTTAAACTTTTTTGAAAATTCTCTATAAAATTTCTCCCCATTGAGCTCTATTTTTATTGCAAATTGATAAATCTCCGAAGCGTTAAACGTCGACATATTTCTCCCCCCAATTTTTACTCAAAGCGCTACTTTCTTTTAACATTACATAAAATTAGCTTTTTTTACAATAATTTTTTTATAAATTTAAAAAAAACAATAGATTTTTTTTATTATATTTATTATAATTAAAATTATTTATCGAAACGTTAAAAATATGAATAATATAAATATTAGCGACAATGAAATAAAATATCATATCAATAAAGGCGAACCCCTTGTAATCAAAGATAGTAAAATATCTCGAGAATTAGAGGACGGTCTTGTCAACGTTCTTACAAGATTTTTGTCTCATCTCGGAAAGGAAAATATTTCAGACAGTTTGGGATATTGCCTGAGAGAGTTGATTAATAACTCGAAAAAAGCTAATTTGAAAAGAGTTTTTTTTCTGGATCAAAATCTCGATATTAACGACAAAGATCATTACGAAAAGGGCATGTCGCTTTTTAAAGAGAAGGCTTTTTCGAACTTAGATTATTACCTTGATCTGATGGAAAAAAAAGAATATTACGTACAAACGTATTACCACATATACAAAAACCGCTTTAACATTATTATATCAAACAACGCTCAGATTTTACCGCAAGAGATGGAAAGAATAAATCAAAAGATCTCAAAAGCTAAGATATTTAACTCTGTCGACGAAGCTATGCGTTTGGTCTTTGACGACACAGAGGGCGCCGGCTTTGGAATTGTAATAATTATTTTGATACTCAGAAAAATTGGCATCAGCGACAACAACTTTGCCATAGCTACGGAAAAAGGTTCTACTCATATTCGTATCGCTATGCCTCTCGATTTGATTACCGAAGAAGATAAGGATTTTATAAGCGACTCGCTAATAAAAGAGATTAATTCTATCCCTCAATTTCCGGATCATATACTAACTTTATCAAAAATGCTTTCTCACAAAGACGTCAACATAAGAGGGGTAACAGATATTATCAAAAAAGACCCCGCGCTTACAATGGATATATTGAAAATGTCCAACTCGGCTCATTATAAAAGATTGAATAAAATAGAAAGAATCGATCTTGCTATTAATATTATAGGCATTAGAGGACTAAAATCTCTAATAGATACGATAGGCGCAAAAAAATCCTTAGAACAAAAATACACTAATGAAGAAATGCAAACTTTATGGGCGCACAGCTCTAATATCGCCGCCGTATCTTCAATTTTATGCGAAAGATATAAATTATTAGATCTCGGCGAAAACGCATATATAGGCGGGCTTCTACACGACATCGGAAAAATTATTATAAAAGGATTGCACCCCGATACCATAGATAAATTGATAAAAGTT
>JAGOCL010000333.1 GCA_017998755.1 Spirochaetota bacterium
ATATACGATTCGAATGGAATGGGAACTGTAAATTCGGGAAGAGGCTTGATTTTCCGCGACGAGAGCGGGAAAATGGCTTTTGGAACCGAGGCGATGTACGAACCGTTTGCTTTTGGACGAGTCGAATTATTTGGAATAAGCGAAGGTTGGATATCAATATTTCCGCATACTAATAACCTCAACTCGTCGAATATTACTATAGGAGAACATAACGGCGACAAAGGTAATTGCCATTCCAGCGAGATATGTATATTGTTTAACGACGACGCGTCGGAAAATAATCTTATATACGGTTGGGGGGCTTCTCACAGTATGGATTTACGATCCGTTTACGACGGCGATTATATAGCTAGCGTTACGCTGGGCGACGTATATCCTTGCGATTTTAAATTATTTATAATCGATCCTTCAAATAAGAAATTGCTATCAAGCGATCTGTTTGGGAAAAACAAATATGAAGACGCTTTTATGGGGTATGGAAAAGACGGAAAAGGACTCTACGGAGTAGCTGGGGGACCCGGCGGTATGTCGGCTAAACTCGGAGAGTTAATGGTTGTCGGAGACAGGAAATACGGTTTTATATATTCAATTCGGACCGGCGAATTCCCTAACGGTCATTTATCGGGGAACGGCGCGCTTAAGTCAAAAATCAACGAACTTGGATTTATGGTATTAGACAGAACTTGTTCGGTATTAATGAGAAAGAAAGTTCGAGAGGGAAACGACGTGGAGTATCTTAACGCCGCCAAGTATGGGAGAAATATTCTTTTGGCGTGGTTGTCAAATAGTATGGTATCATTAGGAAAGAATAAAGGTTTAAGTAAATTGTTATTTCTTTTTAAAACGCTTTTTTATCATATCTTTTGAATTACGCTTTTTATAAAACAGGAAAACTCCCAAGAAAACAAGCGAAAGCGAGCCAAAAATTATAGTCGCCGGGTATTCGTCTCTGATTAGAAAGTAGTAAGAGAAAAATGCCGAAAATAGAGATAGCGCGACCCCAACGCTTTTTGTCAGCATTGTTTGAAATACGTCGACTCTTTGATCGATTTCGTTTGGATCTATCTCGAAATTCATTCTTCCTTGTTCGACTTTTGTGATAAATGTATTGGCCCGCTCGGGTAAGACAAAGAGTTGTTTTAAGAAGTCTTTTGCGGTATTTTTTACTTCTTCTATTATTTCTGAAAAGTTTTCTTTTACGACTCTGTTAAAATGCGGTTTGAGTTCCTCGAACAGCTTAATGTCCGGGTAAAGATGCGAAATAATGCCTGTCAGAGTGCCGAGAGTTCTTCCGATATACGCCCATTCGTAAGGGAGTCTGAAAGGTTGTTCGTATAGAACGTCCACAATTTCATCTATAACTGGCGAAAAGTTTATAGACATCATTGATTCTTTTTCAAGATTAATTTTATCGACAATTTCTGCGAAGAAATATTCCATTATCGGGACCATTTTAGCGCGGTCGGCGTCTTTTTTGAGAAATCCAAGTTTCTCCATAGTTTTAAGAGTTTTATCATAGTTTTTAGAGGTAAAACTTCTGATTATATTTAACATACCGTCTCGCATTTCTTTAGTAATTTCGCCGGACATACCAAAATCAAGTATTACTATATTATTATTTTTTGTTACCAGTAAATTTCCCGGGTGGGGATCGAAGTGAATCAGTTTCATTGTCAGGAATTGATGAAAGTATATCTCTATTAATCTTCTACTGATTACGACGGGATCGTTAGCGCGTTGTTCCCATATCTCAGGATTTGTGATTTTATCCCCTTCGACATACTCCATTGCCAAAATTTTTCTTGTCGTAAATTCATGGTAAATCTCAGGTATCTTGATATAACTGAATTCCGACATCCCTCGTTTAAAACGCTCCGCAATATACGCTTCTCTCTCAAAATTTAGCTCGTCTCCGGTAACTCGGATAAATTCTTCCAGAATCTCGACGAATTCGTTGTTTTGTTTAAAAACTTTTAGTTTGGAAATGGCTTTAAAAGCGAGATAGAGAATAGCAAAGTCGGCGTCGATATCCTTTTCTACATCGGGTTTAAGAATTTTTAAGATCAGATTTTTACCGTTTTTTAACCGAGCTTTATGGACTTGCCCTAACGAAGCCGAAGCGATAGAATTTTGATCGATACTTTCAAATTCGTTAATTTTATCGCCGTATTCGGTTTTAATAACGGAATATATTGCATCGAAGTTTACCGGCGGAACGGCGTCTTGAAGGCCGGATAAAATCTTGATGTAGGGGTCGGGAAACATATCCCTTCTGGTACTGAAATATTGGCACAACTTTATCATAACGCCGCCGAAATTTACGGCAAGGTCGTAAAGAGCTTTTGCATCCTTAGTATGCCTTTTTAACATCTTCTGTTCGGCGTATTTATAACCTTTTTTTTGAGATATTTTTATCTCTTTCCAGAAAGATAAAAATATCCTCAAAAAAAGTAAAAGCACCTTGAAAAATCTTTTTTTTATCTTCATGTTGATTCCATTTTTTACAGGGACTTTTTTTTTAAATAAGCGAGATTAATACTATAACTCTAGTTAGACGAATATGCGTAAAAGTTTAGTAACATATGCGTCAAAAAATAATAATGTATATATTCTCAATAAAAACGCATATGCGTAAAAATAAAGACACATATGTGTCAAACTAATATCGCGCTCGCGTTTGCAAGTACCCGGATACAAATTCCAAAATGCGACGGTTTTTTTATTTCTTTATGTCGTCTATTTTTTTACCGATCTCTTTTATCATATTTTTAAGTTCGTTTACTTCGTCTTTTGTAGCCAATCCGATTTTTGAAGTAATATTTGACATTTTTTCCTTAAAACCTTTAAGGTCGTCTCCAAATTTACTATCAAATTCTTCTTTTTTCTCTTTAATTTTTTCGGTAAATTCTGTATAGCGTTCTTCGCGGTTTTTTTTAAATTCTTCCGCTTTTTTTTCTATCTCTTCGCCGGCCGAAAAGATTAATACTCCAAGATCCTTTAAAAAACTGTTCATAAGTTCCTCCTAAAAATTATTTTGATTTTCTATAGGGGCGAAATAGCTTTCTATAGAGATCAATTTTTTTATTATCTTCCGGTATAAGGCCGGTATGACTTACAAATTTAATATCCTCAATCGTATAAAACGCTTTTGGATTGAATTCTTTAATAATTGAAACCACGTCGTCAATTTTCTTTCTTTTTACTATTGTGAATATAACGTCGACCGGACCTCTCGAGCCGAATCCTTGGATTTTGGTTACTCCGTATTTCATCTCTTTAAACTTTTCTAATAAATTAGTCGAATCCCCTTGCGTCATAACTCTAAAAATAACCGTTCCAATGGATAATTTTGACTCAATATTTATTCCGACAAAAGTGCCGAAAGCGAATCCGCCGGCGTAGGCGACGTAATATAGAAAATTATTGACATTGCTCATTAATTGCGCCGCTACGGTTATCCATAAAAGGACTTCAAAAAAGCCCAATATCGGGGCGATATATTTGTATCCTTTGGTAATGAGAATTACCCTAAGCGTTCCCAAGCTTACGTCGAAAATTCTTGATAAGAATATTAATAACGGTAAAATAAACCATTTAAAAATAAAATCTAAATCCATAATTGTTACGTTAAATATTATAATATATAGCGATTATATATAATAAATGAATAATTAATCAACTATTTATGGTATCTTTACAAAATTATTACTTTGACGGTAGATTGATCGAAAAGAAAGAACGCAGTA
>JAGOCL010000334.1 GCA_017998755.1 Spirochaetota bacterium
TTCTTTTGCTCCTGGTAACACTATAGCGCTATAAAATTCAGCGCACGAGCCCGATCCGTAAGAGAATATTCCTATTCTGTCTCCCGGTTTAACTTCGTCGTCGTCAAGCAATAAGCTTAAAAGACAGGTATAAACTGTGGAAGAGTAAGTATTTCCGACAGCTCTTGGAATTTTGAAAGATTTCATTACTTTTTCTTCAAAATTCTCCTTAATTTGACTCTTTTTTATTCCCGGATAGCTCTCTTTCAATATGTTGCCGTGAGCAAGTTTAACCAAACCGCCAAACGGCGTGTGATATATTATTCTTTTAAAATAACTGTTCAAATCCAGATCTTGTCCTACGACTTTTTTATAATGTTGCCAAGCGCCAACCGCGCATTCCAAATAAGCGTAAAGCGACTCTTGAGGATTGATAATATCATAAGTTGAAGTAGGTCTTGCGTAGTCGGTACATTCGAACGTATAGTATCCGTTTTTTCCAAGTTCGTATTCTACTACTACCGGTTTATCGCTGATAAGCATAGCAACAGAGCCGATAGCCGGCACCTCTTCGCCGGATCTTCCCGCATGGTCGTAATTAATATCGCTGGATACGACAAGACATTTTTTACCGGGGGCGACTCCGCTCGCTACCCAGCTTATGGCCATTTGAACTGCGCAAGTAGCGGCGTAACAGGCGTTTTTTATCTCAAAATTTCTAACGTTCGATTTTAAACCCAGATATCTGCATACGTACGTAGAGTTAGTTTTACAGAAATCAAGTCCTGATTCGGTTGCAAATATTACCATCTCGATATCTTCCTTATCCTGTTCGGAAATTATCGGTTTAGCCGCGTTGACGGCCATGGTTATTACGTCTTCGTAATCCACGTTTTGCGACTTGCTGTCAAGCATAAGCTCTTCTTTGAAGTATGTTACGTCTCTACCTCTGGCAATAGCAAGTTTTTCAATATCAAGTACGAGACTTCCCGCATAGACATTAATTTTTTCAATACCTATTTTCATAAATTCTCCTTACTGTTTATAATAAAAAACAATCGCCTTATAAATAATAAGCGATTGTTTAAAAATTATTTCTTTTTTCTTTTAGAGTCTTTAGGAGGAATAGTATCAAGTCCTCCCGTAACATATAGAACGTCGCCGTTTACGAAATCCGATAGTCCGCTCGCTAAGAAAACAACGGCTTTTGCAAACTCTTCCGGTTTTCCTTCTCTTTGAAGCATCGATAATCTGACGAATTGCTCAACTATCATTTCAGAAGCGTTTGCGTCCGTCAGTTCCGTTCTAAAATATCCCGGTACTATTACGTTGCAATAAATATTTTTATATCCGTACTCTTTAGCCAGAGCTTTAGAAAATCCGATAATACCTGCTTTTGCGGCAGAATAATTTGCTTGTCCTGCGGAACCTACGTGGCAAATAGAGGAAATATTAACAAATTTTCCCCCTTTGTTTACGATAAATTCTTCCAAAAAAGCCCTACAAACATAAAAAGTTCCGTTTAGGTGAGTTTGAATAACTTCGTCCCACTGTTCGTCGGTCATCTGATAAATCAGCCCGTCGCGTAAAATACCGGCGTTGTTTACGACAATGTCTATTGTTCCCATATCCGATATCGCTTTCTCAGCAACCGCGTTAACTTCTTTTGAGTTTTTAACGTCCATTTTATAGTAGAATACTTTAGCGTTTGGATTGATCTCCTTTATTTTTGCTTCGGTATCTTTGGCTCCCGACTCGCTACTAACATATGTAAAAGCTATGTTTGCGCCATTTTTAGCCAATTCTAAAACTGCGGCTTTACCTATACCTCTAGATCCTCCCGTTAGAAAAATATTTTTACCTTCTAACAACGGTTTCGTAATCAATTCCATAAAAACCATCTCCTAAATATAATAATCGTTTAACAAAGCTAGATTATATCAAAAATTATAATAATTGTCTATTTTAAAATTTATATTTTAAAGGCTAAAACGCAGAGTTATCTCATATATATTTTAAAATCGAAGTAAAAGGGTAGTTCCCAATTAGTTCTGTTTTTAAAGTAGTCGTTATTAGTAATATCGATAAATTTTATATCTTTTATACTGCCATTTAATTTGAGAATACCATCGATCGAGGATATTTTAAATTCAGCCGTTCTTGAGATGATTTTTTTATTTGTTCGTAATGTTACCGGGAATTCTTTTCTTCCTACCCAATCGTAAGGAATATTGTCGATTCTGAATATAACGTCGTCTTCAAATATCGAAGGATCGGAAGGTTCTTTGTAGACGTCTTCGTTATCAATTTCAATTTCTATCGAAAAATCAGATTTGTTTAAAATAAAAAAAGGAGTCGATTTTTTTGATAGGGGAAAGTAATAGAGGAAAACCTTATAGTAAATATTTGTTTCATTTTTGATCAATATAGTTTTTGAGTCGCAGAAAAGGTTTGGACTGGATAATAAGAAGAGAAACAAGATAAATCCTAAAATTTTATTCATAAGTAATTATTATATAAATTTTCTTTAAAAAAACAAATTATTTTATATAATAATTTTTATGAAAATATATAATCTAAATGAATTGAAGACCGGACAACTCATTACGTATCTAAAGAAACTTCAGTCGGACGTTCAAACTCCCGGATTGGAGTTGAAAAAGATTATTAGTAAAATAGAAAGTAGCTCTCTAATTAATCCTGAATTTTCTTTTGCGATAGTTATAGAAAACGAGATATGCGGAGTAATATTTATATCGGAAAGCGCAACTTCTGCTTATATATCGCTTTTATATATATCAGCTAAATTCAGAAACCGCGGCTTCGGTAGAAAACTCATGGAATGCGCTATCGACAGGTTGAGACAGACCGAATTAAAAGAAGCGTATCTCGAAGTATTATCGGATAATCAGAACGCGGTAAAATTGTACCAATCTATGGGGTTTGAAATAGCCGGAGTTATCTATCAATTTAGAAACGAGATCAATTCTTTTTTTCAAAGAGACGCTAAACTAAGATATGAAAAAGGAGATCCGTTTATTTATACCATGCTTCGCAGAAATTTCGGTATAAATAAATTATTTCCTGAAAAAAATCCGATTTATATAAAATTTTTGATTGAGACCGGAATCGCTGAATTTTATATATTTTACGCTGAAAATATGATTTCAGGTTATATAGTAGCAAAAAGAAGCGTTAATTCTCTGGATATAATTGATTATGGCGCTATTAAGGGGGATAGAAACCTTCTGTTTATTATGATATCTCATATATTGCTCAAAGAAACTATTGTCGTAGTTAAGTATGTTACTGAAAATGAGGAAATACTGAACGATTTGAAAAACAAAGGTTTTTTCGCGGATATAAAACAGTTTTGTATGAAATTAAAATTATAATAATTTCGGTTCTAATTGCTTTTCCGGATTATCGAGCCGTTAGTTCTTGCGTATGAAAATTTTTTTTTAGCTAAAACGTTTGATTTTTCTTTCGTATCTGTCGGTTAATTGTTTTCTATACTCTTCGCGCGATTTGGGGATAATTTGCGCGACGCCGGATTCGACCGCCGCCCAGGCGACCGCTTGAGAGACTTCTATAAAAGCTCTCGTATCAAAAGGTTTGGGTATGATATATTCTCTTCCAAACTCAATTATAGCGAGATTGTATGCCTTTTTAACTTCGTCCGTTACTTCCAGCTTCGCAAGATTGGCGAGAGCGCGCGCGGCGGCGAGTTTCATCTCCTCGTTTATGCATTTGGCTCTAACGTCAAG
>JAGOCL010000335.1 GCA_017998755.1 Spirochaetota bacterium
TGCTTGTTCCGACGGTTTTAACTCTATCGGGATTGTATCTGCTATTTTCAAAAGAATTTAATTATTTAAAAAAAAATATAAATAAGAAAAAAAATAAAAATGAACGCTAAAAATATTTTCATTCTAACTATATTTTTTTCATTAATGGTAATTTCAAAGCCGGTATTTCCGGAGAATTTATTATTAAAAAACGGTCAGATATTTAGAGGAGACTTGGCGTCGATAGAAATAGATAAAATATCAATGATAATCGATGGAGAGCTTTACGACTTTTATTTTAAAAATATTGAATATTTGATAGCCGGCTCTAATCAGCTAAATTACTCAAATATCTTAATAAAAAGAAAAAATGGACTTGAAGAGAACGTTAGTCTGATAAAAATGACCGACTCCGCCCTTTACTTTAAATATACCGATCAAAATGAACTGAAGATCCTTCGAATGTCTGAAATCGACAACATTAAAGTCAAAACTTCTACTTTTATTGCAACGGAGCAAAAAAACACCGTCGTTATCGACGCCGATATAGGCGAAATAAACGAAGATTTAGATAAAATAATAACTAGAATTAATAGCGACAAAAAAGAAAAAAAAATCGACAAAGAAAACGTAACCGAATCGTCTTTAACCCGCAATTCGGAAAATATTATTAAAATAGACTCGGCGGATTTTTACGATAAATTTTGGTTAAAAATAAATATTTATTTAGATAATAATTCAACGAATTTATTGTGGAATCTTTTAGAAAACTACGCCGAAAAAGAGAAGTTATTAAATATTATTTATAATGAGAAATTAACGGCATTATCGGAAAACAAATCTTCAAATGCAGAATATATAACGACTGAACTAAAAAATAAAATAAAAGATTTAAGAAACGACTTTTATAAAAGAGCAAAAAAAATTATCCTTTCTTCAGGCCAGTAAACCAAGACGCTATATTTGTTTGATAAAAAAATAGCGACGCAATACCTCGCTTAACGTAAGGCGCTCGTCGCTATAATAAAAATACTCAATAATAATTATTTAGTCTCTAATATTAAAGTTTTAGTCGGTCTGTCGCACACCTCTGCCGGTCCGTAATATTGAATTGCGCCCGGATAAATAAAAGAAGTCTTGATAGCGCATTCTTCTCTTTGTCCGGCAAATTTCTTGAACGGTTTGTCGTCTAACTCTACCAAAGCTTTCTTTATAACGGGTTTGAGTTTACCGTGTCTTTGCTCCATAGTCATCATCATTGTTATCGGAATACCTCCGGCTACCCAATTGGTATGAGGTTGAGCCAAATTGGAAACCGACGACATATATCCTGTGAGTCCATTGGCAATGAGTATGAAAGCCGTATAACCTAAAGAATAACAATAATCCGAATCAAAATTTGAAGGAGCGGCGCATCTTCCCTCGTATCCGAAGAAATGATTTTGAGCTGAAAACTTACCTTTAAATTTTCCGTTGTTTTTCATTTCAGACAGTTTATCCTGAACTAGGTCGATAATAAGTTTTTCCGTTTCAATTTTTGATACTTGAACGTTCCCGTGAGGATCTCTATCCATAAGAAGTTGTTTTTGAATATCGAAAGGAAGAGATGAAAAAACGAAAGACGAATCTCTGCTTAAATTCTTATTAATCCATTGAGTCTGTTCTTCAAAACTATCGAGAGTCTCAAAGTGTTTAACGTTATTTGCGAGCAGATCGTTTAGTTCAGATATAAGAAGCTTCATTTCTGGAATGAACTCTATTAATCCTTCTGGAATCAACGCGACGCCAAAATCCTCTTTGTTATCGGATCGCGTGATAATTATTCTGACTATATCGTCTACTATCTCCTCAAGAGTGATCTGCTCTTTTTCTACCTCTTCGGATATAATAGCCACGTTTGGCTGAGTCTGAAGAGCGCATTCAAGACCTATGTGAGAAGCGGATCGTCCCATAAGTTTGATAAAATGCCAATATTTTTTTGCAGAGTTAGCGTCTCTACAAATATTACCAATTAATTCCGAATAGACTTTGGTCGCAGTGTCAAAACCAAACGAAGTCTCTATATGTTTATTCTTAAGATCGCCGTCGATGGTTTTTGGAACGCCGATTACTTGGACTCCGGTATTATTTTTCTTCAAATATTCGGCTAAAAGAGCCGCGTTAGTATTTGAATCGTCGCCGCCGACGATAATCAACGCCGATATTTGTCGTTTTTTGAAAACGTCGATACATTTTATGAATTGCTCTTCGCTTTCCAATTTTGTTCTACCGGAACCGATCATATCAAATCCTCCGGTATTTCTAAAATTAAACGCAAATTCCGGAGTTATTTCTACCGCTTTATCTTCCAGAATTCCCGACGGGCCGCCTAAAAAACCGAAAAGTTTTGAATCTTTATTCGCTTTTTTCAACGCGTCCAATACTCCGATAATTACATTATGGCCGCCGGGCGCCTGACCGCCTGAAAGAACTATACCGACGTTGACTTTGTTATTTGCATTCGGGTTTGAACCTTTTTTAAATTTAATAACCGGCAGTCCGTAAGCGTTGGCAAACAATTCTTTAATTTCTTTTTTAAAAGACATAGGCTCTGTTTTACCGCTTTCTTCCGCGATAATGTTGGATATATCCCCTTTTATCATATCCGGAGTCTTGGGTTGATATTCCAAGCGGGCTTTCTGCAACTCTGACAATTTTTCCATATATATCTCCTTTCAAAATCTGATTTTATTTATATAATAAAATATTTACCGAACTATATACTATAATAATTTGGGGCTTTTGTAAAATATTAAGTTGAAAAATTTTTAAAAAAAAGGCCGCCCTTTTTCAGACGGCCTTTATAAAAATCAAGATATCGTATCAATTATTTGTCAGAAAGAGACAATCTAAGCTCTTTTATTTTATTATTAAATTCAACATTTATAGGACCGGTAACAAGGTTTTTGTATCTTATTTCAATTAAGTCTGTTTTGTTGGTTTCAGAATAAATTTTAAATTCTTTATATTTCTCCTTCTTATCGTCTATATCGGTTTTGACGTTGTCAAATTTACTATCTTCTTTGATATTACCCCAATTTAGCAGATACGGTTTGCCGTTAAGCCAAAGCTTAGTCCCAACCGGTAATGAAAGAATAATATATTTTTGAGGATTAAGTAGCGCGATAATATTTTGACTTGAAGTTAAATTAATGTTTGCATTATAGTCTAAATATCCCTCAAGTTTTACAGTTACGCTATAAGCCGCCGGCGGTAGCGAAATATTCAACGGAGTTTTACCTTTTAGCTGACCTCCGATATATACGTCGGCTCCGGTTACGCTTGAAGAAACCGAAAGAACGTAAACGTCTTGAATCAAATTCGCAGACAAAGTTTGATTGTTTGTTAAATTAACGTTAGCGGTAAAGTCCTTATATCTTGCCATTTTTACGACGACTTCATAAGAAGCTTGCGGTAAAGAGACGCTCAAAGGGGTTTTGCCTTTTAGTTGATTATTGATATACACCTCGGCTCCTCTGATATTTGAAACTACGGAAAGCGTATATTTTATTGGCGTAAAATTAGCCGTAACGTTTTGATTTGAACTAAGATTGACGCTTGATACAAAATCAACATACCCCGCGTATTTGGCTACGACTTTATACGTCGCGGGGGGTAAAGAAACGTTCAACGGAGTTTTACCGTATAATTGATCGTTTATATACACGTCGGCTCCGGCGATATTGGATGATACCGAGAGGGTATAA
>JAGOCL010000336.1 GCA_017998755.1 Spirochaetota bacterium
TTTTTTTTTAACTATCTATATCGCTGAATTCCTCGTCGTCTTCAAACGATATAAGTTTTTCGGGAGAAATTTCTTTAGTCTCTTTATTGTTTATGAATTTCTTTTCAGGAAAATTCTTTTTCACTTGCCCGGAACTCAATAATCTTTTATCGCTTCTTTGTTTACTATTAATATTAGCGCTATCTGAAGTCTTTCTTATATGAGATTCCGAAAACGTCCCTTTACTATTTTTTTGTTCCTGATGTTTTCCCGTAACAATCATCAAAAGCTCTACAACTACGTCGTTCAGAATTCCGACCTGGGCCTGAAGCTCCTCGGCCGCGCTCGCCGTTTCCTCAGAAGAACTAGCGTTTGATTGAACGACGTTATCAAATTGTATTAGCGCCTGACTAACCTGATTAATACCGGTATCTTGTTGTTTACTTGCGATTTCAATCTCTTTTGACATCTCGGATAGTTTCTTAACATTTGACAATATTTCTTTAAAAGTTTCAGCAAGTTTTGTAGAAATATCAAGTCCGCCATTAATCGTTTTTATGGATTCAGATATTAATTTTGCCGTTTCTTTTGCCGACTCTGCGCTCTTATTGGCAAGATTTTTAACCTCGTCCGCAACGACTGCAAACCCCATTCCTGCTTCGCCGGCTCTCGCCGCTTCTACGCTGGCGTTAAGGGCAAGCATATTAGTCTGAAACGCTATATCGTCGATAACGTCGATTATATTTTTTATCTCATCGCTTGCGTTACTAATATTTTTCATAGATTCGAGCATTCTTTCCATCTGATTATAACCGTTTTGGCTCGCCTCTGCGGCTTTAGCCGATAAAAGACTCGCTTCTCTCGAATTTCCGGCATTTTGTTTTACCATAGACGCAAGTTCTTCCATTGACGAAGTAGTTTCTTCTATCGACGAGGCCTGTTCCGTAGCCCCGTTCGCTATCTCCTGAGACGACTCCGATAATTGATTTGAAGATACCGCAATCTGCTCGGAGCTACCGGAAAGATTACTAACAATTTTATTTACAGGATTAGTAATACCGAGAGATATAATTACGGCAAGTATCATTGATAAAACAAATCCTATTATAATAACCGCTATAACTATTATTATAGAGGTTGAAAATATATTTTTGCTGTTAATAAAAGAAGTTTTTGCAAAATTTACCTTCTGTTCAACCATTGTTTGAATATTTTTCTCGACTTTTTCAGTGAATATTTCAGCGATAACCGTATTAGCAATCTTCATAGCTTCGTCTTTTTTCATCTCTCTGGAAAATTTTAGTAAATCATTGCTTGCAATTTTATAATCTACAAAACCGGCTTCAAGATTATCAAGAGTTTTTTTCCCCGCGTCTGTTACCAAAGTGTCTCTATATGCATTGCCGCTCTCTTTAAATTTCTTTTCAATAGCGTCCATCTCTTTTTCAAGTTTTATCATATCTTCGTAATTGTTCGAAATTACATGTTTTAATACGGTGATCCTGTATTTCATTATATTATTATTTATATTGTAAATTGGATCGATGGATAAAACCATTTTTTCATACATATTAACAACGTTACCGTTAATAGTCCTCATATTAATAATACCGAAAAAGCCGATTATTATTGAAACCGATGCGATACAAATTGACATTAATATCAATTTTGCATTAATACTTAATTTGTTCTTCATTTAATTATCTCCTTATAAATTTAAAAATGTTATTCGTCGCGTTTATTTACGCCGTTTATCATTACAAACTCTTCTTCTGTCAAAACTTTTGATATATCCAGAACAATCTTTATACTATTTCCCATTTCCGTCATACCTCTTATATATTCCGTTTTAATTTTTGCATTAATATAGGGAATTTTAGTGATTTTTTCTTCCGGAATACCCACAACTTCTTTTATGGTATCTACGACAATACCCATTAATGTTTTTTCCTTTTCGTATAATAATTCAACAATTATTATACTTGTCCGTTTTGAATAATCTTTAAAGCGCATTTGAAATTTCAGTCTTAAATCGATAATCGGTATTATCTGACCTCTTAAGTTTATTACCCCTTTTATAAATTCGGGAGTTTGCGGAATCGGCGTAATGTTGGTCATATCCATTATCTCTTTAATTTTTAGTATTTCTATACAATACTCTTCATCATTCAAGACAAAACTAAGAAATCGCGCTCCGGATAGAGTTTTTCTTTTATTTGTCTCCATATCTTAAACCTCCTTAAAATTATTAATCTTATATTTTTTGATTAATTTTTTTTTCTACAACATTGTTCTTAAAACATTCAATAAAGCTTTTGGTTCGCAAGGCTTAATAATCCACCCATTTGCCCCCGCTTCTTTTCCCTGTTTCCTCTGTTCTTCTCTTGATTCTGTAGTAAGTATGATTATTGGCGTTTTTTCATATAAAGGATTACTTCTTAATTCTCTTGTAAGCGTAATCCCATCCATAACCGGCATATTTACGTCTAAAAGAAAGAGATCAATTTTATTTTCTTTAGCTTTTTCAAAAGCGTCTTTTCCATTCTCTGCGTCTATGACGGAATATTCCCCTAATAAAGTTGTTTTCAAAATACATCTTATAGCGGTAGAATCGTCGACAATCATAATTTTCTTCAAATTAACCTCCAAAAGATTTTTCCGTACCAAAATACGAAAAATTAACTAATACCCCTATTATAATACCTATCGATAAACTTTTTTTTTGTATTCGCATTTATTCTCCGTATAAATTACGCCGATACGATCTCTTCAACGTTTAAAACAAAGCCGATTTTTCCGCCGGATAAAACGGCGCAAGATGAAATTCCTCTTAGATTTTTAAACTTATTCCCCAGAGATTTAATAACAACCTCTTTTTTTGATATAATATCGTCGATTAAGAGTCCGTATTTCTTGTCGTCGTTATGAACAATAACCGCAATGGCGCAATTCTCGGCGTCTTTTGAGTAGCCGAAGAAATCTCCAATATTAATCGCAGGAATTATCTCTTCTCTTAAATGAATTATGCTCGCTCTATTCTCAATGCCGACTATCATACCGGGTTTGAGCTTTACCGATTCGATTATATCGCTAACGGGGAGTATATAAAAATTATCAGCGCTTTTTATAACCATTCCGTCGATTATTGCAAGACTTAAAGGAAATATAAGGTTTATTTCGGTAAATAAATTTTTTTCAGTTTTGATTTCAATTCTTCCCCTGACTCCGTTCACGCTATTTTTCACAATGTCCATCCCTACGCCTCGACCGGATATCGTATCTACCGAATTAGCGGTTGAAAATCCGGGTAAAAAAATGAAATTACAAATTTCATTTTTTGTTAACGTTTTAGCTTTTTCTTCAGAAACTAATTTTTTCTCTATCGCCTTAGCAAGAATTTTATCAATATCCAGCCCTTTGCCGTCGTCGTAAATAGATACTATTATGTGGTTGCCTCTTCTTTCCGCCTTTAATTTTATATTTCCCGTAAGGCTTTTATTTTTTTCTCGTCTTTCATCTTTCTCTTCTATACCGTGATGACAGGAATTCCTTACGATGTGTAATAACGGTTCTTCGAGAATTTCTACAAGATTCCTGTCGATTTCAAGTTCGTCGCCGCAGGTTTCAATTTCGATATCTTTTCCAAGTTTTTTTGCGACGTCCCGAGCGGCTCTTTTTATATTTATGAATAAATTCTTTATTTTTATTGTTCTTAATTGCATTGCGGAATTCTGGATTAATTTAG
>JAGOCL010000337.1 GCA_017998755.1 Spirochaetota bacterium
ACATAGGATTGGCGTATCTGGGAACAGATAAATTCGACGAAGCGAAAGAGAAGCTCGGCGAGGCGCTGAACGAAGTAAAGGACGGCGGCGTTATCTATAATTATTCAGTCGCCTGCTACCGTACTAACGATTTTAAAGGCGCAATTAATATATTGGAGCAATATCAGGCTATTCTACCAAAAGACGGCTCTATTGAAAATCTGTTGGGAAATATTTATCTTTCAAAAGGGGACGTTGTTAACGCTCAAAAATATTACTACAAAGCTTTGGATATCGACGGGGATAACGGCGAGTTTGCGTTGAATCTTGCCGAATCGTTTTATAAATCCGGCGATTATCAGAACGCTTTTATGATTACAAAACAGTTGATAGACGACAAATCTTTTGATCGAGCGTACTCTCTTCATCTTAGAATAAAATCTCATTTGTATCAGGATATATCCTGCGACGTTTGTTCTAAAAAGTGGACTGTTGAGAAAGACGCAATTTACGCCGAAGATATTACTACGGAAGAACTCGACGGTTTGCCTAAAGACGCGCCGGCGGGGTATTGTCAAAAGTGCGCTAAATATTTTTGCAGAGGATGTTTGGGAGATATCTCGGTAGAAAAGGCGATATGCCCTTATTGCAAGGAGAAATTATCTTATAACAATAGTTTACAAACTGTCGTAAGTAAATATTTAAAGGGAGAAGTATGATAGATTTTCACACGCATACATTCTTATCCGACGGTGCGTTGTCTCCGGCGGAACATGTCAGACGAGCTTACGTTGCCGGGTATAAAGTATTGGGGATAACAGACCACGTCGATTTTTCAAATATTGAATTTGTTTTCGAAGGTTTGAAAAGATGCGCTGAAGAGACAAAGGGATCGGGCTGGGATATCGAAGTTATTCCCGGCGTCGAGATAACTCATGTTCCGGCAAATAAAATTGAAAAAATCGTTAATCTCGCCCGAAATATAAAAATACCGTTAATTATCGTTCACGGCGAGTCGCCCGTAGAACCGGTGGAACCCGGGACTAACAGGGCGGCTATAGAAGCCGGAGTCGATATACTGGCTCATCCCGGGTTGATTAAAGACGAGGATGCGAAGAGGGCTAAGGAAACGGGAGTTTATCTGGAGATTACGGCAAAACGCGGACACGGAATGGCAAACGGCCATGTAGCTAAACTATCCGATCTTTACGGGTGTAAGACGATATTGAGTTCAGACGCGCATATTCATACCGAGTTTTTGAGCGAGACTACCGCGCAAACCGTACTAAAGGGGAGCGGTATGAGCGACGCTCAATATAACGCCGTAAATCTTAATTTATCAGAGCTTTACGAGAAGATTAAATTAAAATATTAAATATAAAAATAATAATACTATCCCGATTCAATTAGAGGAAAATTATGAGAGTTATTGGAACAATATTGTTAGCGGCGTCAAACGCTTTACTGCTTTTATTGACTGTTAGGGTTATATTTTCATGGCTTACGCTTCCCCCTTCCCAATTTACTTATTGGTTAAATAGAATTACCGATCCGATATTAAATTTCTTCAAGAAAAGATTTCCGATAAGAGTGGGCATCTTGGATTTATCTATTCTTGTCCCTTTTTTTATACTTTCGATATTAAATAAGGTAATTATCGACGTTTTTATAAACTTTGCGGTAAACCGAGTAGTTTTTTATATGATTGAAGTTCTTTTCTTTGCGGCGGATTCGTTATTGATAACGATTATTACCGTTATGGTAATTATTACGGCTATTCAGCTGTTAACTAAGATATTTTTACCGTATTCTTACAATCCTATCGTTAATAGCATCAAGTCGATATTAGACCCGATACTGCTATATTTTAGAAGAATTATTCCAATTAAATCCGTTCATAACGAAAAAATTTATTTGGTTATCTTGATTGCGTTATTAATACTCGTAGGGTTTGTCGGCAGATATCTGCTCGCGTTTGTTTTAAATTTATTAAACGGCGTAGTAAAATTTTAATCAGAGCTAAATGGCGATACTTAACGAACTAAATGTAAAAGTAGAGACGCTTAAGGGCGTCGGTAAAAAAGCCGTATCTGTTTTTAATAGAGTAAATATCGCCACGGTCGGCGAGTTACTGCAGTATTTTCCTAGAAAATTTTCAGATAGAACCAAAACATTTACGTTGGAAGAGGCGGTAAATGCGCCCGAGGCAACCGTTATAGCTTTGGTAGTAGATTACCGCATGATTGGTAGAGGTTATCGTAAATTCCTAAAAATATTGATAAATGACGGGGTAAATTACGGAGCTCTTATCTGTTTCAACAGGAATTTTCTTAAAAACTCCCTCAAAATGGGGGAAAGATACTATATAACGGGTAAATTCAGCTTTAATTACGGCGAATATCAATGTTCTAACTTTGAATATGAAGAGCTGGCAGACGGTTATACCCCCAAACTTGTCCCGTTGTATCCTTTGACAAGCGGGATGACTCAGAAATTAATAAGAAATTCGGTCGAATATTCTTTGAAGACATATTACAATTCTATTGAAAACGATCTGCCTACAATAGTTATTTCCAATAGAAGACTGCTAAACAAAAAAGACGTTATCAAAAATCTTCATTTCCCCGATAGTATTGAAAAATTCTTTTTGGCTAAAAAATCTTTCATATATGAAGAATTTTTTTTTCAACAGTTATTTTTGTTAAACAGAAAAAATAAAATCTCAAATATTAGTAAAAACAGGAAAATTATAAAATTTGACTATAAAAGGAAAGTCTTGTCTGAGCTTCCGTTTCAGTTGACGGATTATCAGGAGAGAGGGCTTAGTGAAATTGAAAAAGATCTTTTTTCTCATAAAGTAATGTCCCGATTGGCTCAGGGGGACGTGGGGTGCGGTAAAACGATTGTCGCGCTTCTATCTATTTTATCCGTGATAGAGTCTGGAGAACAAACGGCGTATATGGCTCCGACGGAAGTTTTAGCGCGACAGCATTACGACAATATAAAGAAATTATGCTCTGTTCTTGATATCAAAATTGGATTTCTGACGGGAAATATTCAAAAAAAAGAGAGAGAAGCCGTTTTATCTGAACTGGCTAACGGAGAAATCGATCTTATCGTAGGGACGCACTCGCTTTTTAGTAAAGACGTCGTTTATAAAAATCTCGGTTACGTCGTTATCGACGAACAACAGCGGTTTGGCGTAGAACAGAGGCTTAATCTGTCGAGTAAAGGGGAACAGGTAGACATATTATTAATGACCGCTACGCCTATTCCTCAATCTTTGGCTCTAGCCCTATACGGCGATTTAGAGTTGACGATTATGAAAGGTAAGATTAATGGCAGAATTCCCGTAAAAACATGGGTCATAGACGACGAAGAAGACCGCATAAAAAAAATGCGGGAGTGGTTGAAAAATATTCTTCTTGAAAACGGTAGGGCGATTTTTGTCTATTCTCAAATCGAAGAGGGGGATAACTCCGAATTGAAAAATCTTGAAGAAGAGTATGGGAGACTTGATAAGGAATTCAGCCAATTTGGAGCTGGGATTATACATAGCAGGATGACTTCTATAGCGAAAGACGATATTATCGATAAATTTAAAAGCGGCGTATATAAAGTATTGGCCGCTACGACCGTCGTCGAGGTGGGACTCGATATTCCCGACGCTAACGTTATAGTCGTGGAAAATGCCGAGCGATACGGGCTTTCGACTCTGCACCAGTTGCGAGGCAGGGTGGGGA
>JAGOCL010000338.1 GCA_017998755.1 Spirochaetota bacterium
TTTGTTATAATATATATACTTACGTCTTATTTGGAGATAATTATGTTTATTATAAAATTATTATCGAATTTTTTTAAACTGCTTACAAGGGACAATAACCCTACTCAAGTCGGTTTGGGCTTTGCAATGGGATTTCTAATAAGTTTTCAACCTTTTACGTTATTAAGCGTTATTTTTTTCTTTATTTTTTGGATTTTTAAAGTAAATAAAACAGCCGGATTTATAAGTTTCTTTATTTTTAAATTTATCGCTTTCCTAATCGAGCCTCTCGTTGTCCCGATCGGCTCTTTACTGCTCGAAGGAATTCCTTCGTTAGAACCTTTTTGGACGTCGTTAAGAAGCGCGCCGATCGTTCCATATACTGAATTCTACAATACTTCCGTTATGGGCGGATTAATCGTCGGTATTGTCGGTTTTATACCGGTAACTCTGATTTTCAGAAAATTATATATTATTTATAAAGAGAAATATAGAGAGAAAATCGCCAAATCAAAGTTTATGAAGATTTTTAAAGGATTACCGATTATAAATCTTTTCTTTAAAGTAAACGAAACGATAAATTAATTTTGAGGGAGAATTTTATATGCGAATAATAAATTTAATATTAATAAGTATTGCAACGAGCGCGGCTATAATTTTTAACATTATATTCGCCTCCCCTATTGCGAAAAATTTAATCGAAAAATACGCGAGTTCCGCGGTCGGCGCAAAAGTAGAAATGAAAGAGCTAAAAGTCGACGTATTCGCCCTATCCGTCGTCGGAAACGACTTGCAAGTTACAAATCCGGAAAATACTATGAAAAATCTCTTTGAAGTCGCCAGATTTGCTTTTAAAATTGATCTTTTTGCGGCTCTGGAAAAAAAAATCCTGATTGACGAAGCTTCAATAGAAAACGTCAGAGTAGGTACGACGAGAAAATACAACGGTAAAATCAAAATTGACACCAATAAAAAGAAATCTTCTATTAATAATCCTATACTGAATTTTTCTGATTATAAATTTGATTTTGAGAACGGGAATATTTTTAATACGGATATTAATGAAATGATAAAAAGTCTCGACGTAGAAAAATATATCAAAGGAGATCTTAAAACAATTTCAGAAATTAATAAACTCAAAACTCAAGGAACCGAACTTTCTCAAAAATGGTATAAAACTATAACTGAGACGAGATATGATAAAGACGCCATTCAATTCGTTGAAGAGATTAAAAAAATTAATTTCAACTATACGCCGGACGTTTCATCAATAGCAAAAATACAATCCGACATTCAAACAATTCTAAAAGTAAAAGGCAAAACCGAAGCGATAATCAAAGATATCGACTCCAAAAAAAACGAATTCATAGCCGATTATAAGACAATGGAAACCAACGTCCGCGAACTAGAAAAAGTAACTCGCGAAGAATTAAACGATATACTAGGTAAAATGAATTTGAAAGAAATTTCATTCGACGACGTCGGTTCATTAATCTTTGCGGACGGAGTTATGAAAAATATCGACGAAATAACCTCGCTATTTTATAAAATAAGAAGTTTTATCCCAAATAACAAAGGCGAAATAAAAAAATATAAAACCGATGAGAAAAAAGTCGATAATAAGCGCGTTTTCGGTCAAAGAGGTTACGACGTTTTCTTTCCGGATTATACGACTTATCCCGATTACCATATAAAAAAAATTTCCGTTTCAGCGTCGGGCGAAGGAAGCGACATAAAAAACTTCCCAACCGTATCAGGTAGTATTTACGACATCGTTAGCAATCAAGACTTGATCCGCAAACCTTTAAGAATTGAAGCTAACGTTATTTTACCTGTTTTGGAAAATCTAAACTTATCTCTTAACGCCTCTTTCGACAGAAGGGACGGCAAATTCCTCGACTTTTACAACGTAGCCGCCGACAATATCCCGATAAGAAACTTAGATTTCGGCGGACTATACGGCGCTCCAAAAAAATTATTAGACTCCGACGGGAAAGTCGAGGGAACAGTCGAGGTCGGAAACGATATTTTCAGGACAAGATTTGATCTGAATTTAAAAGATATAGATTTTGAATTCGACGAAACGCAGTCGTTAAACGAATTTTCTCAGATTTTGAAGGAAGTATTCCAAGGTATTAAAAATCTGGATATGGGAGTTGATTTTTCAGTTTTAAACGGCGAACCGTCTCTGCAAGTCGCTTCAAATTTGGATAAAATTCTCTATGAAAATATCAACAAAATATTCATGCAAAAATTATCCAAATTCAAAACAGATTTTGAAAAAAGGTTTAACTCGTATATATCGGGTCCGAAGAAAGAACTTCTTTCTCAAATTAGCTCCGATAAACTCAAAAATCTTTCTTTTTTAAACGATAAAGACAAAATTGTGAACGAACAGTTTAAATTCTCTGAAATAAAACTAAAAGAAGCTCAAACTAAACTCGAATCAATAAAAAAACAGATTGAAGAAAGCGCAAAAAATAAACTGATAGACGAAACGACCAAGCAGTTAAAAAATTTATTTTAAACCGGATATAACGGAGAAAAACATAATTATGGATAAAGGACCGTCGATAAGTTACATTGATCTCAGACTTTCAGAAATACCGCCTATTTTTATCGATAAACCCGAGATTATCGACGGTTTTACGACGACTTCCATAATACTTAGCGATTTATTATACGAGATAGAAGACCGCCCTTTAAGTCGTATTGAAACGGACAAGTTTTTCAACTCCATAAAGTCGGATATCAATCGTTTAAAAATAATCCAAATAATCTGCTATATTTTAAACGACAATTGGTTTAGAAATTATTTCAAATCAAATAAAAATAAAATTAATTCGATCAAATCCTTCTTATTTACCGATTTAACGGAATATTCAAAAATAAATAAGGCGGAACGTTTTGTTTACGACGGCGAAGGCAGGGAAGAATTGTCGCGCCTTTTATTCAAATCGCTATCGCTTATTCCCGAAGGCGAAACAGAAACCGAAGCTAAGGACAGATTAGTTTCTATCGATTCGATTGAAAGAAAAAAAGTCATAGAACTTTCAAAACAATCGCAGAAAAGAATTAAAGAACTTCGCGAGGCGCTGGAGCGCAAAGAAGCGGAAGAAGCGGCGTCAAAAATGTCGAGGGAGTAAGCATGGATAATATACCGGAATTCATTAAAATACGTACGCCGCTTTTCAAACCAGAATGGCTCGCTACTTTACAAAGAATGAGAGAGAACGTCAACGCGCCTCGATGGAATATCGAAATCGGAGATAGATTAAATCATAGCGATATTGAGCTAATCAAACAATTTGAGGATAAATTAAATAACGAAAGATTTGGTTTTTCGGATTATCCGCCCGACTCCATACTCAAATGGATACAAGAACGGCGCGACAACGTTTTGTATTTCAAAAAAGTTCTTTTTAATGTTGATTTAAAGAACGATTTTGAGAATATAAAATTTATGAGTAGAGAAGACTTAGCGAATAGGTTGGAAGAAATAGTACCGGATAACGCCGATTTGTCGCGCCTTATCGTAAATCCGACTTCGGGGACTACCGGACATTCCATTAAAGCTCCTAGCCATCCGTTTACTCAAGGATGCTACGATCCGCTAATTCAATACTGCCTGAAACGAAACGGAGTCGACGAACGCTACGATCATGAAAAAATCGCCGCAATACAGTTATGTTTTCAAAGCGCGACAATTGTTTATAACGCCGTCCACTCGTATTTAAAC
>JAGOCL010000339.1 GCA_017998755.1 Spirochaetota bacterium
TAAAAAAGAAATTTTGATAAAACCGCAGACTTTTATGAATCTAAGCGGGCTTGCGGTCGTCAGAGCGGAGAATTTCTTTAAAATTGAGAGAGAAAAAATCGTTATAATTTACGACGACGTCGCTCTACCTTTTTCGGCGATCAGAGTTCGCGAACGAGGAAGCGAAGGGGGGCATAACGGCCTAAAAAGTATAACTCAAAATTTAGGAACTAACGACTACGCGAGGATCAGGATCGGAGTTGGCGCGCCGGTATCGAGCGAACATCTCAAAAACTACGTTCTTGGAGATTTCTACGACGAGGATTTGGCGGCGTTGAAGACTGAAATTTTTCCGAAGGTAGAGGACGCTCTGAAGTTGGTCGTTTCGGCAGAGATCAAAGAGGCGATGAACAGGTACAATGAAAGAAATAGAGCGGAAATTTAGAGATTTTATCGTAAAAAATAAAATTGTTAATAAAAAAGTTCTCGTCGCGCTATCGGGGGGGAGGGACAGCGTCGCGCTTTTCGATCTATTTTATAAACATAAAGAAGAATTTAATCTAAAACTGATCGCCGTTTACATTAATCACAATCTGAGAGGCGCGGACTCAAGGATAGAGAGCGACTTTGTCGAGAATTTTGCGCGCGAAAGAAATATCGAAATTCGCGTAAAATCTATAGAACCGTCGTTCTGGAAAGAAAAAAGCGGCGAGTCGATAGAAATGCGCGCGAGAAGCGTAAGATACGACTATTTTAACGAAATAGCCCAAAAGGAAAGCGCGGATTATATCGCGACGGCGCATCACCTTGACGATAAGATTGAGACTTTTTTTATAAATATTTTGAGGTCTTCCGGGACGGAGATACTTTCTTCAATTTCGGAAAAATCGGGAAATATTATACGTCCGCTTTTAAACGTATCGAGAAAAGAGATCGACGAGTATGTCGAAGGCGCAGGGTTAAAATATATCGACGATATGTCAAATTTTGAAAATAAATATTTTAGAAACAAGATACGAAACGACTTGATACCCGTTTTAGAAAAAATAAAGCCGGAATACAGAAAAAATTTTAGCGCTATATTCAGACATTTTGACGAAGAGCGTATGTTTAAACTTACCGTCGGTAAAAAAGCCCTAAAAAGAATTCTTATTTACGCAGATATAAAAAATATTTCTATCAATTACGCCAAATTCGCGCGGCTTAAACCGTCGTTAAGAAAGATCGTCGCAAAGATAATCCTGAAAAAAATCGGATATCCCGCCAAACCAAATACGATAATGTTAGATATGTTATCTAAAGCCCTGAAAAATGAAAGAATAGTTTACCGGAAATCCAAACTACTGATACAGAGTAAAAGCGATCGGCTCTATTTTACAAACGTTTCAGTAAGAGAAGATTTTTCTGTTTCGATAAATAAACTCCCCGTAGAGATCGATGCAGGATCATACGGCGTTCGTTTTATCGAGGAAAAATTAGTAAAAGATTATAAAAGCGTTTTCTGTTTTAGATACGACGAGAAAAGCTTCCCGTTGACGGCGAGAAATCTGACGAAAAACGACGCGCTATTCATTCAAAACAAAAAGAGAAAAATAATCGACATTTTGCCGGATTTTAAAATCCCTAAGAATTTAATCTCTTCCGGTATGGCGATTTGCGATAATCAAGAAAAAATAATCGGTTTTTATATTCTTGGAACTTTCAGGGTATCGGAGCGTTATTATGCTAATCAGAGCGGTTCGGTCGTAATAGGAGAAAAGCTATGATTTACGATCGGCTTGAGGCGCTAATCGGGGAGGCGGCGCTTAAAAAACTAAATGACACATATGTGTCTGTCATCGGGCTCGGCGCCGTCGGTTATACCGTATGCGAAGCGCTATTGAGATCGGGGATAGTAAATTTAAGGATAATCGATCACGATATTGTCAAAGAGACGAATTTTAATAGACAACTCCTCGCTCTCGAATCTACGCTTGGGCAAAAAAAAGCCGCCGTCGCTAAAAAACGTCTTCTCGATATAAATAAAAACGCTAACATCGAAGCGATCGACGGTTTCTTTCACGTCGAGACGGCGGATGAAATCCTTAAACCCCCTTTGGATTTTGTAGTCGACGCGATAGACAGCTTAAATCCAAAATTTAACCTTATTCTGGAGTTACTAAAAAGAAATATTCGGTTTATATCCAGCATGGGCGCCGCGAGAAAACTCGATCCTTTCAAGATAAAATACGGCGACATAACAGACGCGACAAATTGTCCGCTCGCTAAAATGATCAGGAAACGACTGCGAAAAAAAGGGATAACGACCGGAATCAAATGCGTGTATTCTGAAGAAAAACCGGTAGAAATTAAGATACCTCAAATAGAAGAAGAGGATTATTACAACAGAGGGAGAAAGAGAATCCCGATCGGAAGTATTGCGACCGTTACGGGAATATTTGGCAATACTATCGCCGCTTGCTTGATTGACGAGATTCTGAAAGAATAAGTTAATTTATATCAAAATTAAGGAAAAGCGTTTTGGCAGATCCGGTTTCTATAACTTTTGCGCGCCACGATACCTTAACGTCGATCTTTTTTTTGTCAAAGTTTTTCTCGGGTATATAATTTCCCCATGTCCACGCCCCTTCGCGTTGCATATAGATAATATTATCCGGCGTAACCCCTAACCGATGTTTATTTGTATATTTTCCAAAACTTAAATTGGTATCAACTGGAAACCATCCTAAGGGATTAAGATATACTTCGGCTATTGTGTGATTTGGCGCCTTCCATTCGGTTTCTATTTTATCGCTCATAGAAAACACAGAGTAATATCTTGCAGGAAACCCCGAAGCTCTGCATAAAGCAATAAAAAGCGAAGCAAATTCCGTACAATCTCCCTGTTTCTTATTAAAGGCGGCAAGAGCGCCTATGTTTTTATTTTGAACCTTGAATTTAAGATGTTTTGATGGGAATTCATATAGCAGTTTAATAAGTTCAAAATCATTTTCTGATTTTAATCTGAATATTTTTGCTAATTCAATAAATACCTTTGAATCTGATTCAATAGTACTAGACGGTTTTAGATAAATTTTATTTGACTCGGTTATGTCCGTTGTATCGGCGCTCGGAAAAATTGAGCTGTAATCTATTGGTATAATTAATATCGTATATACTACGGTAATAATTTTTGTTTCTCTCGCCGGCAGATTGAATTTTAAATGAAGGTAACTATCTATTTTATTTTTATGTTCTCTGATTTCTGAATCATCAATATTTTTAGTTTCTATCGAAAGAAGTATTTGATAATCCTCGCTTAAAGACGGTATTGTTACATGGTGGAACATTGTTTTAATATTATCTGTAGAATTGTTTTGATATACCGCTTTATGTTCGAGATTAATAACCCGAGAATTCATTTCTTTGATAAAAAGGTTTTCATCCGGCAAATCCCTTCGGGGTAATTGTATAGAAGATTTATCAAAAGTTTGAGACGATAAAGAAACGATAAAAAACAGAAATACCGTAAATCTTTTTTTCACTATTAGTCCCTATCTCCTATATCCATTGAGAATTATAACATAAATCATTTTTTTAAATAAAAATAATATATAAATTATTCCTTATTATTTTCTTACTGCGATATAGTAGCCGAATATATAGCAAATGGTCCGGATTTTACGTCGATTCTGATTACCACGAATCCTTTCGGTAAATTAACCGGTATTTCAGTCGAATCGGTAAGATGTTCCGAAG
>JAGOCL010000340.1 GCA_017998755.1 Spirochaetota bacterium
TACGTTTACTCCAGTTAACTTTTGGATATTCGTTTTTTTCCTCCATATCGAAATAATGTCTAGACCTAATAATTGCAATAGATTTCTCTATTATTTCTTCAATAGTTTTAGATGTTGATTTTCCCAACAACTTAGAATAATTAACAATTTTCTCCTGCATTTCAGAATTGATTACAAAATGAAATAATTTACTCATGGAATTCTCCTTATTATGTAATTAACAACAAATTCTTGATTTTGCTTTACAAAAATATAAATATTCTTAAATTAATTTTAAAATTATTGAAAATTTTAATATTTTGTATATACTTTTATTATCAATGTATTAAAGGGCGTTCAAATATGATAAAGAAATATTACATTTTAGTTATGGCTATGTTTTTAGTAAAACTTTTTTCGTTAGAAATTACGGGGGTTGGGATATCCGACACGGAAGATGGCGCAAAAAAGGCCGCTCTTCAAGATCTATCGCTTCGGATAGAAGCCGACGTTCAGACTGAAGTTATAGATAAAATAGAAGAATTAAAAACAAACGGAATAACCGTTAGCGATGAGTATACTAAATCTGTCGTTAACATTAAAAGCGAAATCCCATTGTATGGCTATATTCTTAATTCTTATAAAAAAGGGAAATTTTGGTATTGCGACGCAAAATTATCTACAAGCAGTTCGTTAAACATTTATTCAGAAAAACTCAAAAAAACCAAAAACGAAATCGATAAAAATTTATCTCTATTAAAGACCGCAAGCGGAAATCGTTTAAAAATTGACCTTGCGTCTAAGAATTTAACTTATATTAAACAATTCTACAAATTAAAGACGGTCGTACTATCGCTTGGCGGTAAAGAATTTCCGGAGATTTCTACGACCGAAGAGGAAATGCGTTCGATAATAATGTCTTTAGAAGGAAAAGCGGATGATATACAAACGGCCGTAAAGATGATATCCGATAGAATAAAAGATAAAAAAGGAATATACGTATTTCCTCCTACTCCAAGAGACTCGCATGAGATAACTCAATTTGCCGGCGCGTTGAAATATAGCATTGAAAACGCTATAAACGCGGCGCCTTCTCCGGATACCTCGACATATTATCTAAAAGGTAAATATGAGATACTTAAAGAAGGTAAAGAGGGAATTGATTTAGTTTATTCTCTTGTAGATAAAAACTCGAATAACATTGACTCTTTTTTTATAAGACTTGCCCCCTCGTCATTTCAAGAATATGAAATATTTCCAAAGACGACAAGCTTTGATAAATTATTGCACGAGGGATTAGTCGTTTCAAACGATTTCAAGATCGATATAAATACCAATAGAGGTAAAAACGATCTTTTATTTTCTCGAGGAGAAACCGTTAAATTACTTTTCAAATTAAATAGAGCGGGATATTATTACATTGTAGGTCATGTCGTAAAAGACGATGAAAAATATTCTTATCTACTTGACGTCAACGATGCGGATGGGGCGTCGAAATTCGTAAGTTTTATAAATCAAGACGATGCAAATAAATGGATAGAAATTGGCGAGTTTTCGGTCGAACCTCCTTTTGGCGTTGAAAGTTTACAAATCATAGCGTCTAACAAAGATTTAAAAAACGGTATTCCGAATTATAAGTATGACGACGAATTAGGATATTATTTTATTTCTAAAGACCCTGAAAAGGGAGCTATGATGACGCGAGGTTTGAAAAAGGTAGATTCAGAAAAAAACAAGTCCTTAACTTCTGAGGCTGTTTTATTTATGACGACAATGGATAAATAAATTACTGAAATTGAATATTTTCTTTAGAAAGCTCTTTTTCTATCACATTTTGATTTTTCAGGTAGTATATTAATAGCTTGATTTTTTGAGCAGACGATAAGACAATCAAGATAGATCCTATTATTTCGGTTACAATAATAAACTCTTCAAAAAAAGGAAAAGGTTCGTTAATAAATAATTTTAAAGTCGATATTCCTAAAAAGCAAAGAAGATAAAATATAGTAGCTCTACCTAAAAAAGTCGTTTTTAACTTGAATTTTATATCTGTAATCAGAAAAAACACCATTAACATAAAAAGTCCCGGTATTCTTATCATTATTAATATAAAAAACCACCAATCGATAATATTTTTACTGAAAATAAGGATTGAAAAGCAAGTTATCATCAAAAAGTCTCCGACGGGGTCTAAAACCATACCAAGTTTTGTTACTTCGTTTAATTTACGCGCTAGCATTCCGTCAAAAAGGTCGGTTAAACAAACGATCATAGTAAATATAAAAATTGAAATTTTGATTTTAATATTGTTATTATTATTTTCTGAAACAAGTCCAAACATAACTATTAACATTGGAACTAATGAAAATCTTATAGCCGAGAGTATGTTTGATATATTTAGATGATATATTTCTTTGCCTGTACTAATGTCTTTTAACCAATCGATTTTAAGTATAAAAAATCCCCACATACACGCAACGAGAAAAGTTTCGGATAAAATTACGGCAATGGAAGTTATCAGATCAATCTTTATTATTCTTTGAAAAACTATATACAGAGATAAGCAAAAAGCTAAAATTATAAAAATCTCAATAGTTACGTTTATTCGTTTTCTTCTTGAAGTTGAAATCATTATCTCGCCAACGCTTACAAATTTTCAAATATATTACATTGATTTTTTGTATAAGTCAATATTTAAAAACTAATTATAAAATATTTATTGTTTTTTTTTTATTTGGATATATATTATGAGTTAAGGATCGATTTATGAAATTAAAATTTAAAAAAATATTTTTCGACAAAACTTATAACGAACCTGTCGCCGTTTTAAGGGATAAAAATTACGATTTTTACTTCTTTAGGATATCCCATGATTACGCAGTAAAAATAATCGAAGCTATCGACAAAAAAAATGGAGATTCGGTCGAAGCGATAAATAAAACTAACTTATCGTTGACTAATTATATTAACGGCGAATATAGAGGCGAGATAGAATATATGGATAACGACAAAATATACTGCCAAGAGATATCTTGCGGCGAAATAATATACCGTTCGGTTATCGAGGATTCTTTTATAGACGCCAGCCCGAAGATATTTTTTAAGTTTCTAGAAGAAAATAACGAACTATACTACAATACTGGAGAAAATACAGTTTATCAATATTGTTAAATTCCCATTCGCGTTCTAATATTTTGAGGTATTTCGATATTGAAGAGTTCGGAAGTCTTTATCAGCAACTTAATGGGGTCGAACGGTTTAGTAAGGTAATCGTCGCATCCGGCTTTTAGGCATTTATCTTTGTCGCTATCCTCGCCGTTTCGTTCGTCCATCGCCTGGGCGGTAATAGCCCATATTTGTATATTTTTAATAGTATCATCTTCTCTTATTTTTTCGGCCGCAGTCAAACCGGCGTCGTTAGTTTCCATTTTTATATCTAACAAAACCAACTCAGGTTTCTCTTTTTTGGCTATTTTCACGGCGTCGATCGAATTATCCGCCTCAAAATATTCAAGGTTAGAATTCGGACCTAAAAGTTTAAAAAAATTTATTAAAACAAATCTATTTTCAGGTCTATCGTCCGCGATTAATATCTTAGGCATAATAATCTCCTAAAAAATTTGATATTAATCAAATAATAAACGATAATACTAAATAACGCAATATAAATAAAATTAAATATAAAATTCAAAACAATTTTATAAAGCGATAATAAATATATATGGGAAATATTTTA